>JANOKE010000215.1:0-11312 GCA_031419135.1 Gemmatimonadaceae bacterium | reverse complement strand
GCAGGGACAGGGGTGAGGCAGCGCGGTGAGGATTGAGGGCAGAGGCAACACTCTACCCTCGCCGCTCACCGCTCTGCCCTCACCCCTGTCCCTGCTCAAACCTCTAGTT
This sequence comes from Gemmatimonadaceae bacterium, assembly GCA_031419135.1. Taxonomy (GTDB): domain Bacteria; phylum Gemmatimonadota; class Gemmatimonadetes; order Gemmatimonadales; family Gemmatimonadaceae; genus Gemmatimonas. The sequence continues at coordinate 11,203 of JANOKE010000215.1, read as the reverse complement.
CCACGCTGCATTTAGCCGGTCTGCGTGTTATGCTTGCGCGAGTCAACGCAGTCGCAGTCGCAGTCACCGACGCACTCGCATCCCCGCATGGTCTCCGAAAGCCCCCGATCAGAACAAGCGAATGCCGACGTCCTGTTGTGGCAAACAGGTTATCGGTTGGCGCTCGCGTTCCTTGGCAGCTTGGTCGCCATCACGTTGCGTACCGTCGGCGCGTTTTCGCTGTCGTCGGTTGCCGAAACCACCATCGGTCGCGACGCCGCCGACTGGATGCTGGCGCTCGTCAGCGTGGTGTACGTGATCCTCGTGATGGCCATTCGCCATCAGGTGAGACGCACCCGACGCGCCGGTCGGACGGTGTCCAGTCTCATGGTGGTGGCCGATCTCGCCATCGTGTTCTGGCTGGTGTTTCTGCTGGCCGAGCCACGCGATTACCAGCGCGCGTTGCTGGTGTCTCTGTTCTCCCTGCAACTCGCCCTGGTCTACTTCGGACGCGCGTCCACGATGCTTGTGTTGCTGGTGATTGCCGCCAGCTATATGGCGCTGGTGGAAATTGCGATTCGCCAGGGGGGGGACGTCACGCGGGGCGATGGTTTGATCAGTCTGGGTCTCTTTGGCGTGGGAGCGATCCTGGTGATCATCGTGCAGAGCAATTTGCACAAGCGACTGGCGACACTGGTCAGCATTTTCGAACGCGCCGAAGATGGCGACTTCAGCAACGAGTACGATGTCTCCGCCGATGCGCGCCCCGACGCACTGACCGTGGTGGGACGCGCCTATAACCAGATGCGGACGCAACTGGCTTCTATCGTGCTCAACGATCCCCTGTCCGGGTGTTACAACCGTCGCGGCTTCGAGCAACAGTACCGTCGGGAGCTGTCGCGAGCGGCGCGTGCCCACACCGATCTCGCCTTGGTGTCGATCGATATCGATCACTTCAAACTGATCAACGACAACCACGGCCATCTCATTGGCGATCGGGTCATCACGGAAACGGGTGAACTGTTGCGGGCAAATGCGCGGGCCGACGACCTGGTGGCGCGCACCGGCGGCGAGGAGTTCATCATCCTCGCGCCCAACACGTCAATCGCCGGCGCCCACCTGCTGGCGCTGCGCATCGTCGAGGCGTTTCGGCGACGGACGTTTGGTGAGCCCGACGGGAAAGTCGCCGTCACGGTGAGCGTGGGCGTGGTTGCGGACGCGGTAGCGAATGAGGATATCGCCGAAGACTTGCGGGCCCGAGCCGACGAGGCGCTGTACGCGGCCAAGCGAACCGGTCGCAATCGAGTGGTGCTGTGGTCCCACGGACTCGATGCCCTGCGCCTGGGGCAGACCAGCGCAAGTCCGGCGCCGGCTCCTCAAGCCGACGTCGCTACGGGACGCGCATCGTCCCGTCATTAATCAGCACCGTGGCACCGCCTACGCGCACCGCATCAATAACCCCTGCGGTCTTGTTGGCCTCAATGGACAACCGGCTGGCGCGACCCATTTCTACGCCCTGCGCGACCTCCCAGTGCAGCACGCCATCGCGTGGCGTGCGCGCCGCCAGATAGCCAGCCAGACACGCATTGGCCGAGCCGGTGGCCGGGTCTTCCGGCACGGCCGCTCCGGGAAGAAACGCGCGGGCGCGAATGTCGACCCCGCGCACATGCAGGGGCACTGACGGATCTTCGTGTCCCTCGGTCATTGCGAAGACAAACGGCCATGATCCCCACTGTCCCTTCAGGGTGCGCTCCCATGACTCCATGCGGATCCGCGCGCGTCGCACCGCATCCACGGTGGCCAACGGGACGATTAGAAACGGAATCCCGCAGCTCACCGCGCTGGGCGCGTGGGATCCGCCCACGAAATCGGCGGATGACAGCGACAGCACTTCCGCCAACGCGTCGATGCCTGGCACGTCGGATCGCTCATCGGGGAGCACCGCCGTGGTGAGTTGCGCGTGCACCGGAGCGCCGTTCTCAAGTCGCACGCGTACCGGAACGGGACCAACCCCTTCGCCCAATACCACGGTGACCTCGTCACCGCTCACCGCCACTTCGCCCAACGCCACCAACGCGTGCGCTGTGCCGATGGTGGGGTGACCGGCGAACGGCAGCTCACCTTCCGGTGTGAAGATCCGCACGCGCCGCGTGTGTGTCGGATCTTCCGGTGGAAAGACAAACACCGTCTCGGAATAGTTGAACTCTTTGGTGATCGCCAGCAGCATTTCGGTGGGCAAGTCATCGGCCCCGAACACCACCGCCAGTGGGTTGCCGGTGAACGGGGCCGAGGTGAACACGTCGGCCGTGACATAGTGAAGGGCAGGCACAGAGTAGGAAGTAGGAAGTCGGCAGTCGGAAGTACGATGACCTGAGTACTCAGTACTCTCCTAAGTACTCAGTACCTGTTGAGTACTCAGTACTCTGTTCACTACTCAGTACTCAGTTAGTAGTACTGAGTACTGCCAACTTCCTACTTCCTACTCTCCAAGAATGGATACTTCCAATCCAGCGGACTCGAAAACGTCTCCTTCACCGTCCGCACGCTCACCCAGCGCATCAGATTCATCTTTGAGCCGGCCTTGTCGTTTGTGCCCGATCCGCGGGCGCCACCAAACGGTTGCTGCCCCACCACCGCGCCGGTGGGCTTGTCGTTGATGTAGAAATTGCCGGCGGCCTGTCGCAGCACCATGGACGCCTCACGCACGGCGGCGCGGTCGCGTGCAAACACGGCGCCGGTGAGCGCGTAGGGTGACGTCTGGTCCACCACCTGCAGGATCGTGCTCCACTGCGCATCGTCGTATGGATGCACCGTGATGACCGGTCCGAAAATTTCCTCGCACAGCATACGGTGCTTCGGATCGGCGGTCTCCACAATCGTCGGCTGTACGAACCAGCCTTTCGAGTCGTCGCAGTCGCCGCCGGCTACGATCGTCGCGCTCTGCTTCGCATCGTCGAGATAGCTCTTGATGCGGGTGAACGCTTTCTGGTCGATCACGGCGGCCACGAAATTGCTCATGTCGCGCACGTCGCCCTGCTTCATCTCGCGCATCATCGCGAGGCAGCGGGCTTTCACGTCGGGCCACAGGGAGTTCGGCACATAGGCGCGACTGGCCGCAGAACACTTCTGTCCCTGATACTCGAAGGCACCACGCACGATCCCCACTGCCACGGCTTGCGGATCGGCGCTCGGGTGCACGACGATGAAATCCTTCCCGCCCGTTTCGCCCACGATGCGCGGATACGAACGATAGTTGTTCATATTCTTTCCAACCGTCTCCCACATGCTGTTGAACACGCCTGTCGAGCCCGTGAAGTGCACACCGGCCAGGTCGCGGTGGGTGAGCGCAATGTCGGAGATCATGGCGGCATCACCAGGCATGAAGTTGATCACACCCGGTGGCAGGCCGGCTTCTTCAAGCAGCTCGTAGATGTACCATGACGACAGCATGGCGGTAGCGCCCGGCTTCCAGAGCACCGTGTTGCCCATCAGCGCCGGCGCGCCCGGCAGGTTACCCGCAATGGCAGTGAAGTTGAATGGCGTTACGGCATACACGAATCCTTCCAGCGACCGATAGTCCAGCTGATTCCACATCGAATGGTCAGAACTCGGCTGTTCGGCGTACAGCTCCTGCGCGAATTGCACATTGAACCGCCAGAAGTCGATCAACTCGCACGTCGCATCGATCTCGGCCTGATGCACCGTCTTCGCTTGTCCCAGCATGGTCGCCGCAAGGATTGTATTGCGCCATGTGGTGGTGAGCAGCTCAGCCGCACGCAGGAACACTGCGGCCCGATCTTCCCAACGCCAACTGGCCCAGTCCGCGTGCGCGGCGGCGCAGGCAGCGATGCCTTCCAGCACGTTGGCGCGCGTGGCCTTGTGGTAGGTTGCCAGCACGTGTCCATGATCGCAGGGCATGGTCACCGTCCCGGTGTCGCCGGTGAGGATTCGCTTGCCGCCAACGACCACCGGGATCTCCACGGTTTCCGTGGCCATGCGTTCGAGACGCGTTACCAGCGAGGCGCGTTCCGGGGAACCAGGCGCATATGAGCGTACTTGCTCATTCACAGCGGGCGGCACGCGACGCGTGCCGTCGAACGCGGCAGTAGACATCAGAACTCTCCAGAGGGGCCAGGGAAGTGGGCCAACGGGCGGCCTCGATTCGCCGTCACGTCGGACCTCCCAAAGCTAGCGTCAGGCAATCCGTGTAGTACCCTTCGCCTATGGCTGAAATGTCCCTGTCGATCCGTCGCGGCCTGCGGTCGCGCATCTTCGCCGCCAGTGCGGCGCTCTCGTTGGTCACCGCGTGCGAACAGTCCGCCGTTTCGTGGGCCGATGCCGACCCCGAATCCTCAACCGCGCCGTCGCCCCTCGCGCATCCGCCCATCGTGCCGATCGACTCAGCGATGCGCGACGGAACACCGCCAGCCGAATTTCTGCTCGTCCAGGATCTGCTGCGCGAGGCGGGAGCGGCCACGCTGATCACGCGCGCCTTGCTGGCAATGGCCGAGGCGCGCGACAGTGTGCCAGGCGCCGCCGTGATGCCGGTCATGCCCATGGGCGCGGCGCCAATCACTTCACTCGGCGATGGCGATGCACCGCTCGACTCGGCGCGCTGTGTGCGATCGTTGCGCATCGCACTGGCCCCGCACCGAGGACGCGTGGCCGTATGGTGGTCGCAGCGCGCGAACAGTCGCGTGTGGTTGCTGGCCGCGTGGCGGGACTCCATTCCTGCAGAAGGGCGACTGGCGTCGTGGCGCGGTCCGATCGTTATTGATTCGGTCGATCAGGGGCCAGGCGACGCGCGAGCGGCCGAACGAGGCGCGGCGGGGTGCGAACGACCCGCGCCCGGACTCGTGGTCGACGACCTGCTGGGCTACGTGCATGTGGCCTACGTGCTCGTTGGACCGGAGGGCGCGGGGGTGTTTTATGCGCATCAGATGGACCCTCGTTCGTCCTTCGAACCACCGGTCGCGATTGTGTATGGCGAACGACTCGGCGTGGCCAGAGTTGCGGCATCCGGAAACGTCGTGGCCGTTGGCTATGAAGATCCGAACAGCGGCGCGCGACCACGCGTAGGACTCGCCGTATCCCGCACGTCGGGACATTTGTTCGAGGAACGTATGATTGCCAGCGGGACCACAGCCGTCGCGCACGATCCCTATGTCGCGGTGCGCGGGCGGGCGATCGTGGAGGGATGGAGCGAGGTGCCGGTGAATGGCGGGGCACCGGTGTTCAGGGTTCGGCGGGCTACGGTACGGTAAGTGGGAAGACCGGAGACGGGAGAAGGGAGACGGGAGTGATCCTCGGCGCCCACTGCATCGATTCCGGCGGCATTCACATGGCCGCGCGTCGCGCCGGTCGTGGCGGCATGCAGGCCCTGCAGATCTTCAGCGCCCTGCCCAAGTATTACAACGACAAGGTGGGCGTGAAGCCAGATCGCGTGGCGCGGTTTCGCGACGCATTGCAGTCGGCCAACATCCTCCCCGAACACGTGGTCGTGCATGCGGCGTATGTGCTCAACTGCGCGACACCCGATCCCGTGAAGTGGGACCGTGCCGTAGCCGGACTGGCCAAGGAATTCGAACGGTCCACCGCGCTCGGCGTGGGCGGCGTGTGTTTTCATCCGGGCGCGGCCACGGATGGTGATCGCGATGCGGCCATTGCCCGGGTGAGCGAGGCCATGCGTCGCGCGCTGAACGCAGTTCCCGAAGGGGTCACGCGCCTGCTCATTGAGAACACGGCAGGCGCGGGCACGACGGTAGGCCGCACCGCCCACGAGGTGGCAGCGATGCTGCAAGGCCTTTCGGCGGCGCAGCGTGCGCGGACGGGCTATGGTCTGGATACGTGTCACCTGTTCGCGTCGGGACACGCCATCCACGCCTCGCGGGCCGCGCTGACCGAGGTGCTCGACGCGTTTGAGATGGCCACCGGCGAGCCGCCGTCGTTTTTTCATCTCAACGACAGCGAAGGCGCACTCGGGTCGAATCGCGATCGGCACAAGCGGGTGGGTGAGGGACTGATTGGCGCCGAGCCGTTTGGATGGCTGTTGCAGGATCGACGTGTGAATGGGATCCCGTGCATTCTTGAAACGCCGCAGCAGGTGGCTGACGTCGGAGACGATGACCACACACCGGACGCGTGGGACGTGGAGTCGATCGCGCAATTGCGTGTTCTCGCAGCGACCACGCCATAAGCGATGCAACCGGCGGCGGTGTTGCACACGCGCTGACAGCGCTTGTCAGAGGGAAAAGATCACGGTTGTTCGCTGCGAACATGACGCATTCTCGAGTGCATTGCACTCGCGGCCGAGGGGAAATCGACACGCGCCAGAGGAGAAATTTGCGTTTTCAGAGGGAAAATCGTGCAAAAGCCTATTGCGCAGTGCACTCGTGATTGTAGTTTGTGGCGCGTCCGTGTAGTGCGTCCGCGCATTCGCGCGACAGTCGGAGCATCATTCCGCACGACGCGATCTACCGGTCAACACCCTCAGGAGACCCCATGGCCCCAGCAAAGAAGTCGGCGAAGAAGGCGACAAAGAAGGCCGCCCCGAAGAAGGCGATGAAGAAGTCTGCCCCGAAGAAAGCGGCAAAGAAGGCTGCGCCGAAGAAGGCGGCCCCGAAAAAGGCGGCTCCCAGGAAGGCCGCCCCCAAGAAGGCCGCTCCGAAAAAGGCAGCCACAAAGCGCAAGCCGAACGCCGCGTTCATGAAGGCGCTGAATGTCTCGCCGGCCCTCGCCGCCGTTATCGGTGCTGGTGCGGTTCCGCGCACCGAAGTGGTCAAGAAGCTGTGGGTCTACATCAAGAAGAATGGCCTGCAGGACGCAAAAAACCGTCGCATGATCAACGCCGACGACAAGCTCAAAGTGGTCTTCGCCGGCAAGGGTCAGGTCAGCATGTTCGACATGACCAAGCTTGTTTCGAAGCACCTGTCGTAACCTCCGGAGCGTCTCCGGCGTAAATTGAAAGGGCGTGTCCCACGGGACACGCCCTTTCATTTTGTCCCCCCCTACTCCGTTCACTCGTCTCCTGTGGCCTCGAAGAAGCAGTCAACCAAAGCGTCCGGATCCGTTGCCGCGATGCGCGCCGGTGCCTCGGGAAAATCCGCGGGCCCGTCGCATGTGTGGGAAAACGTCAAAGCAATCCTCGTCACCCTCGCGTTCTTCCTGTTCTTCCGAACGTTTCTCATCGAGGCCTATCGCATTCCGTCGGGGAGCATGATCCCCACGTTACTGATCGGCGACTGGCTCTTCGTCAACAAGCTGGCCTACGGGCCGCACGTGCCGTTTAGCAGTATCAATTTGCCCGGGGATGCGGAGCCGAAGCGCGGCGACGTGGTGGTGTTCGTGTCGCCCACTCAGATCGACCTGCCGGAAGACCCCAACCCCACACTCGTTAAGCGCTGTGTGGCGGTTGCCGGCGACACCATCTGGATGCGCGGAGGCCTGCTCTACGTAAACGGCATGCCACAGCAGCAGGGCCTTGCGGCCTCCGTGAATCACAAGGGCGACGGCACGTTCTCGCATCCACTCTTTCAGTGGCAAAAACCGTTCGAACTGCACGGCGCCGCGGTCGGCGAGCCGCCCACGCAACCTGCGCTCGACGACTGGGGACCGCTCGTCGTGCCGGCCAAATATTTGTTCATGCTTGGCGACAACCGCCACGACTCCAAAGACGGGCGCTACTGGGGCTTCGTGCCCCGTGAAAACGTGCGCGGGCGTCCGGTGTTCGTGTACTACTCCTATCGCGCCGATGAGAGCGATCGCCCGTTGCCCTTCATCACCGATATCCGCTGGCGGCGTATCGGAACGATTCTTCGGTAACGCGATCCACTGCATCCCATCGCGGTAACTTTCCGACGGGTCGCGTGGTTGTACAGAGGAACCCTGTTGATCTCGGGAGGGCCGATGTCCCCGTTAGTTACCAAAGGCGTTCCACCACGGCGGCGCGTGAGACCGACAACGCGCTGGCCCTCCAACAAATGGGTGGCCCTCGTGGCGCTTGCTGTCGGCGCGGCAGCGCTCCCGACCGCCGCTCAGCCGCCTGCAGCGCGGAGCCTGCCGCCGCGCGGCACCGTGCACACCGACACCCTGTGGTCACAGTCGCTCGGCGCCACCAAGGCCCTCACGCTCTACTTGCCTCCGTCCTACCAAGCCTCGTCGACACGTCGCTATCCGGTCCTCGTCTACCTTCACGGGCTAAGTGGCAATGAGCGCAACTGGGTTGATGCCGGGCACATTGATCGCACACTCGATTCGATGTTCGCGGCGGGTCGGCCCGAGGCGATTGTGGTCATGCCCGACGGCGACGATGGTTGGTACACTACCTGGAACGGGCTCGCCGACATGCCCGGCTGTCGCGCCGACACCAGCAGAAAGGAGCGCGCCGATTCCTATTGTGTGCCATGGCAGCACTACGACGACTACATCGCGCGAGACATCGTCGCCCATGTCGACCAACGGTATCGTACCTATCGCGACGCACGACACCGGGGAATCGCCGGCCTGAGCATGGGAGGCTACGGCGCTATTTCGCTGGCCTTGGCCTATCCCGACGTGTTCGGAGCGGCCGCAAGTCACTCCGGCGTGCTCTCTCCACGATATCTGGGGCCCACGCCGTTCGCGCCACCCGCTCGCTATGCCAGCAACGCGAAAGAGCTCGAAGTGTCGGCGCGCGGGCTCTGGCGATACATGGGACCGGCCTTTGGACGCGACACTATCGGTTGGGCGGCACGCGACCCGGGGCAGCTCGCGGCGCGCGCAATCGCCATGCGCGGGACCGCAACCCTTCCACGGTTGCTGATCGATTGCGGCGTTGATGATGCCTACATCAATCAAAACCGCGATCTCCACCAAACGCTGCTGCGACTTGGCGTGTCGCATCAGTATGCCGAATGGCCCGGTGCGCACACGTGGGGATATTGGACTGAACACGTCGTCCAAAGTCTCTCGTTCCTGCTGGCGAGTGTCAGCACGCCCTGATCGAGACAGGCCAGCGGCCCCGTTGTCTGGCGCGCAGCGAGCCCCGGCGTAGCTTGCGTCACATGTCTCGATTCTTTCCGCGCGACGCGATTATCTGGGGCGAGGAGCGGTTGCACCCGCTGCGCGCCTTCGCTGTACGCACACTCGAACCCGCGGCGGTCACCGGCTTGGTACTGCGCCTGTATCGTGCGCTGATGCTGAGCCTCACCGCCTCCGGCGGCATTGTCACATTCGTTGGAGGACTGATCCTCGGAGTGCTCTTCCTGTGCGGAATGTTGACATGGCATTTGGGGAATTTCCCGATCAAGCGTTGGCCAAATCGCGTGATGGCATTCATCGTGATCGAAGTGATCGCCGAAGTGGGTATCAGCTCACTGCTTATCGCGGTTGGCCGGGAGCGACTCGGATCACGGGCAGCAACCTGGGCCGACTGGTGGCCCATGGCTGGCCAAACGCTCTTTGAACGTTCACTCCTGCTTACCCTGTTCGCTATGGTGTTGGCGGCCAGCGTCCAGGTGGTGCGGCGGACTTTGGACAAGCGCCACGTGCATACTGCGTAATCATTGGCGTCGCAGCAATTTCTTCGAACCCCATTTCCCGTCCCGAACAGCACACCCCATGACTCGCTCCGCTTTCCTCGCCACCCTCAGCATTCCGTTCGCGGCCTCCGTGATGGTCGCCCAGCCCGTCGTTGTTCCGGCCACGCCCGGCGCGCGCACGTCGGGATCGTTCGCTGCGGACACGCTCCGTCCATTCGGTACCCTGCGCGATCAGGCTTTCAAGCAGCAGAAATGGCTTGAACTGCGCATGGAGCGCACGCTTCCGGCGCTGATGCGTCGTGCCGGCGTTGACATGTGGGTTGTACCGATGCGCGAATATGCCGAGGATCCGCTGTTCACCGCGATCACGTCGCCCACCACGTTTGCGGCGCGCCGTCGCACGATCTATGTGTTTTTCGACAAAGGAGTCAAGGACGGTGTCGAGAAACTCGCGCTGGGCGGCACGTCGCAAGGCAGCGTGTTCAAGGCCGTGCGCAGCATGAAAGCGGTTGCGGCCCCAGCGGCGGGCAGCGGCAATCCCGCACGCACCGCCGAGTTGTGGGGTGACGAGCAGTGGAACGTGCTGAAGCAGGTTATCGAGGAACGGCAGCCGAAGAAGATCGCGGTCAACACCTCGCGCACGTTTGCGTTCGCCGATGGGCTGTCATCGGGCGAACGTGATGGGATGCTGCAGGCCATCGGCTCAAACTGGGGCGCGAAAATCGTGCCTGCTGAAGCGCTGACCGTTGACATGATCGCCACGCGGCAGCCGGAAGAAGAGGTGGAGTTCACGAATCTCAATCGGGTGGCCTGGGAGATCATTCAGGAAGCGTTCTCGTCCAAGGTCATCACGCCGGGTGTGACGCACACCGAAGACGTGGTGTGGTGGATGCGTCAGCGACTGAACGATCTCGGCCTGAGCACCTGGTTTCAGCCCAGCATCGAAGTGCAGCGGCAGTTCGGCGTGGGTGAATTGGTGGGCGTCAATCCGGTCATCCTCAAGGGCGACGTCCTGCACTGCGACTTCGGTGTGACGGCCATGGGACTCAACACCGACACGCAACACATGGCGTATGTGTTGCGCGATGGCGAAACTGACGTGCCGGCGGGGCTCAAGAGGGCACTGCTCAACTCGAACAAGTTGCAGGACATCACGATCGAAGAGCTGAAGCCCGGACGCACCGGCAATCAAGTGCTCACGGCGTCTTTGGCACGCATGAAGAAGGACGGCATTGACGGCACGCTGTACTCGCATCCCATCGGTCTGCATGGCCATGGCGCCGGCGCACTGATCGGACTCTGGGACTATCAGGACGGCGTGCCGGGTCGGGGCGATCACACGATCATTCCGAACATGTGGTACTCGGTCGAATTACAAGCCACCACGCCGGTACCGGAGTGGGGAAATCAGCAGGTGCGCTCGATGCAGGAAGAGGACGTGATTATCGACGCGGCGGGGAAGGTCCGGTGGGGGTTTCGGCGGCAAGCGGCATTCCACCTGGTACGGTGAAGAAAAGACGGGAGACGGGAGACGCGAGACGGGAGACATCCCGTCGGCTGGACGTCTCCCGTCTCCCATCTCCCTTCTCCCGTCTTCAAACCCTTACATTTCCTCCCATGCCCATCCTCGCATGAAAAAACGCCTGCTGGTCGTCGGCGACCGCGTCCTTGTGAAAGTCGAAGACGGCGAACAGCGCACCAAAGTC
>JANOKE010000214.1:0-6202 GCA_031419135.1 Gemmatimonadaceae bacterium | reverse complement strand
GCGACGGCGTGCCGGTCCACAGCTTTCGCACCCTGCTCAAGGATCTGGCAACCCTCGTGAAAAACCGCATCCGATTCGGGGAGAGCCGCTTCGACCGGTTCACGACGCCGACGCCGATACAGCAACGCGCCTTTGATCTCTTGGGCGTGCAACCGTAGGACTGTACCCAGTAGCGGCCTGGGGCGGATCTGCGTGATGTGCCGACACCATCAGGAGTTATCGCTCGTCCAGTTACCTGAACTTCAGTTTAGGCACCTTTCGCGCGCAGTGGGGTAACAGCTTTTATCGTCGGACGGCTCGCGTCAGTCAGTTGAGCTCGCATTGCGGTTCGCATTCAACTCCACGCCCAATGACTCAGAAGATTGAAGACCAGCTTACCAAGTATGCTCCGCCACTGAAGGACGGAGCCACCTCGTTCGGTTCGTTCTATCCCACGAACTACGTGCTCGCGGTGTTCAATACCGACACAACGGTGGAGCAGACGAAAGACGCGCTGCATGCGGCCGGGTTCTCCGCCAACGACGTCATCGTGGCGTCTGGTCAGAGCGTGGCCGAGCACGACGCATCGATGCATGCCTCGCACGGCGTGCTCGCAAAACTCGGCGAAAAATGGTCGCGCTTGTATACAGACGACGCGATGAATGCCGATGCTCTCATGGACATGGCGAGACGAGGAGCCGCGTTCGTGTTGGCGTATGCCCCCGACGAAGCGGCCACGACTCGCGCCATCAATGCGCTGCGTCCATTCAGTCCGATGGTTTTTCGGAAGTACGAGGCCCTGTCCACGAAAGACGTGGAGTAGCGCACGGCGTTGTCTATTCGTTGGTGAAGTAGAGGGACGGGTGGTGGTTGGAGGTGTAGTCGCCCGCGATGACGACGACGTCGACCGTCTGCAGAGGTACGTGACGGCGGACGGAGATCTGTCACACCTGTTGCGCGTCATCATGCCAATTGTCAACGAGGCTGGTGCGCCGACAACCGTGATCTCGGACGCGACGGACATCCTGTCACGCTACGACTCGGATTCCCGCCAGATCCTGTTCGGCACGCGCAAGAACTGGAGCACGACGAAGCGGCTGACATTGGCAGACCTGAGTAGTTGCAGCGATGGCGGATGGGTTGCTGCGGGATCCGGCGATTAAGGGGCGGTTGGGTGAGTTGGGTGCGGCTGGGCGGGACGGGTGACGCAGTCACGTAGCAAGCCGCGCATAGATCCTCACTCCAGTTGCCGCTCGAGAAGGTCGGCCACCCCGAGTCGGGCCGCCCAGTGTCGCATGCGTGCTTGATCCAGGCTGGCCCCTTGAATGCGCACGATCGCCGCGACATCGCGCCACTGACGCTCCGAGACCTCGCCGCCACGGCGGAACCATTCAAGCTTGCGTACGACGGTGTGCTCGGCGGTATCCACATACAGGACTGCCATGGGTTCCGAGCCCACCTGCACGCGCGTGCGACATCGTAGCCGCTCCTGCTCGAATGGATCGGTGCCAGCCACGAAGAGGTCCACTTTGATCGCGGTGGCGAAATGAATCGCGTTGAAGGAGCGACCCTCTGCGATGGCACGCCGGGCGGTCTCCTCGTCGATGTAGTAGTCCGACGCGAGATCCCGTGCGAGCGAGGACGCATGCGACGGAAGCAGTGAGGCCACCAAATCCACGTCGAGCGTAGCGCGTGGTTCACCGTGAAGCGAACTCGCGAGCGAACCCGCTACGAGATACTCGACGCCCAGTCGCTCGAGGTGCCGCGCGATGTCGAGCGCCACCGCGAGTGGATCCGGCAACGCATCAAATTCTGTCATTCGGCATTCCGTACACCTGCGCCGCCAGCTCCGAGCCGAGACGCAGTTCCGCCATACGATAGCGCAACTCGTCGTCAGTGATGCCGTGGCACCGCATCCGGAATCCCTCGCGCGCCAGCAAGTCCACGGCACGACTGGCATCGCGGACGCCTTGCGCCTTTTGCACGCTCGTCTGCGCCCGCAGCAGGGCATCGCGAACGGCGATGACTTCGGGCGGAGTATCCGATGCAGCCGGGAGGAACGACATGCTCAAAGATCAGTGTGTCGGGGAGGGTCGGCAAGGTGAATCACTGGATTGCGCCACCTCGAGACTCTTGGGTCGCGAGCTGTGAACGGCATCACCGCCACCAGGTTCGACTCGAGTCCGGACGGGCGGCGGACGTACGCGAACGCGGCGACTTCGTCGGCGCGCGGGCACGTCGTGTCCGGTGCCGACGCCCGCGCGAGAATGCTGAACGCCGCGCGGGCTACGGCAGCGACGGGCTCACGGCCCTCTGATTGTCGGCTTGGTCTCCGCCGGCGCATCGTCGAGCGTTTTCAGCACATCACGCCACGAAAACTTCGTGCCCGATCCCAGCACCCAATAGTTCATCCAGGCCATCTCGGCCTCGCTCTTCACCAGGCGATTGCGCGCATCGGGAATTCCGTGCGACGCACCCGGATACATGAAGAGCTCGGTTGGCACACCCAGTCGCTTCAGCGCCATGTGCAACTCCACACTTTGCGGACTGGGTACGCGTGGGTCGCCTTCCACTACATGAATCATGGTGGGCGTCTTGGCACTCTTGATGTACTTGATGGGTGACTGTTTCCAGTACGCATCGAAGTCGTCGTACGGCAACTTGTTGCCCAGGTAGAACTGTCGATTTCTCTGCACATCCGACTGTGCGTACATCGAAATCCAGTTCGACGTGCCGGCACCCGACGAGATCGCCTTGAAACGATTCGTATGCGTGAGGATCCAATTGGACCAGTGGCCACCCGCGCTCCATCCCAACACCCCCATTTTCGTGGAGTCCACCATTCCCTGTGCGATGAGGGCATCGACGCCCGTCATGATGTCCTCGAATCCGGGCGGGAAATAGTTGCCCACGATGCCGTTTTTGTGTGCTTCGCCGTAGTTGGTGGACCCGCGATAGTTGGGTTGCAGGACAACCCACCCCTGCCCCGCATACGATTGGGAGCCGTACCCACCATTGAAGCTCAGCAGATCGGCGCCAGCCGGCCCGCCGTGAATCGCGACGAGTAACGGATATTTCTTTCCCGGTACATACCCCACCGGCTTGACCAGCACGCCGCCAACCATCGTACCGTCTTTCGATTTCCAGGTGACCTCGGTTTCCTCGCCCAACGCCAACTGGTCGCGAATCCACGGGTTCGGATCGGTAAGCGTGATCCATTTGGCACGCGACGTGATGTCGTCCAGTGCGTTCACCGTGAACAGCGTGGGTGGCGTTGTTGGATCGGAATAGTTCACCAGCAGGCGACGCGTGTCCTCGTCTTCGTTCACCGACAGCGACGCGTTCACGTCAGTGAGCTGACGCACCGTACCGTTCGCGACATCCAGTGCGAACAGTTGATTGGTGGCGCGTTTTCCCTCGTTGAAGTAGATCGTTTTGCTGTCTCGCGACCACCAGCCAACACTGACATCGCCGTCGAGATCGCCTACCTTCCGCCACGCACCACCCTTGTCGGCCACGCCGCGCAGATACACACGACGATTTTTCATGTTGTACGCCGTCATGTCGGCCGACGCCGAGAAGGCCATCGATTTGGAATCGGGTGAGAACGACACCGCGCTTTCGCCGGACTCGGCGTTGTTGGTGAGCCGTTCAATGGCCCCGGACTGCGTGTCCAGCAGATACAGATCGCCGTAGATTCCCTGCTCAGTGATGTTGCGCTTGTAGCGGTTGTTGGCAACGCCGGTGAATCCGAGATAGCGCCCATCGGCCGACACGGTGAAACCCGTCACCGCATACGTGGTGTCGCGCGTCAGGCGAGTGGCTGGCCTGGCCGTGCCACTCCTGCTACCAACCTCGACTGCCCAGAGTGACGAGACGGCGGCTTCGGCATTGCGCACGTTTACGGTGAACTTCTTTTCTACGCGTGCCTTTTCGTCTTTGTCCACCGTGTCAGCCGTGATGAAGTACAGTCGGCGCGCATCGGGGGCGAATCGCCACTGGCCCACGCCGGTTGGGTGCGTAGTGAGTTGAACCGGCTTGAGCGAATCGACCGGTGTTCCCGCGGCAATGTCGGCGATGGCAATGGCATACAGCTGCTCCTCATCACTCTTGCCGGTGCGATAAACCAGCCACGTCCCGTCGGCACCGACGGCGAACGTGGAGACGCCCTCCTTCGCATCGGTGATCCGGCGGGCTTCCCCGCCGTCCGGTCGCATCACGAAAAGCTGTTGCTGGGCAGCCTGCGCCGCGGTCGCGTCGCGATTGGACGCGAACACGAACGACTGTCCACCGGGCAGCCAGCGCGGCGACGTTTCGTTTTTGTCGCGCGTATACGTGAGCTGCCGCGTGCTGGGGAGTCCGCGCTCCGCCGACACCAGATACACGTCAGACTGCGTGCGCGCATCTTTCCAGTCGGGCGTGGTGACCGTGTACAGCACCCACTTGCCGTCGGGCGAGATGGCTGGCGCACCAGCGGAACGCATGCGCTGCTGGTCCATCCATGTCATGGGACGTTTGGTGGCCGCTGGCTGGGCCGATACGCTGCGGACTGGTGCGCCAACAAGCGGCAGCGCCAGCGCCAGCGCACGAACACGTCGACTGGTAAACACAGACACCTCGGGTATCGGGGAAGCGTGCAGCGAACTGCCGTGGGTACAACCCGAAACTACGGTGCCGCGTCGTCGGCTTCCAGTCGAACCCTTTCGCTTGACGGTCTGGCGCGGCGGGGTCAACTTGAAATCCGAACACGTATTCGGATCCTCCCTCCCGGACCGTATGCCCAAGACTCGGCTGCTCACCCCGACTCCGCCGCAGCAGGCCCGAAGCCGCGAAACGCAGGAGGCGCTCATCGCGGCCGCCGAGCACGTGTTTGCCGAGGTGGGGATCGCTCAGGCAACGGTTTCCGAGATCTGCGAGCGTGCCGGCGTGGCTGTTGGAACGTTTTATGGGCGGTTCCCCGACAAAGACGCGCTGCTGCTCTTTTGGTACGAACGCTTCTTCAAGCGCGGGCGTCTTACGTTTGATCGCGCGTTCTCTGACACAATGTGGGAATCGCGATCGGCGGCCGAGGTGATTCGAGGCTGGGTGCAATCGCGCGTACTGCACTATCGCAAGAATCGCCGGCTGCTCAAGGCGCTGCTGCTGTATGTGCGGGGTCGCCCCACTCCGGAGTTCAAGCCATTCACGGCGCAGTTGCAGTTGCCCGCATTGCAGCGACTCACCGAGTTGCTCAACGCCAGACGCGACGAATGGCACCATGCCGATGCCGTGGGTGCGGTTCGAATGGCTGTCGTGATGATGGAGTCGAGTGTCCAGTCGGTGGTACTGTTCAACGATCATCGGGATGACGAATCGCAGTTTTCCGACGACGAACTGGTGGATCAGCTTTCGGTGGCCATGTGCGCGTACCTGCAGGTGGTCTGACTATCGAAACGCTCGTGTCGCTTTTTCGAATCCGACCGAGCGGAGGTCGTCGTGCCGACATGGGGATCCTTGTCGGCGCCGCCCTCCTCGCGCTGGGCGCGTGGCGCGCCGATGCACAGGATGCGCCGCGTCAGATACGTGTAGACGGCACGGCCTATGACAGCCTGGCGAAGCAACCGTTGCGCCAGGCCTTGGTCTCCATCGCGACCATTGGCCGATCCGCCACCACCGACGACAAGGGGCGCTTCCGCATGGACAGTGTGCCGGAAGGGCCGCAGGTGTTCACCATGCAACACGCGGCGTTTGATAGCCTCGGGCTCTCGGGGATGTCAACCCGCGTGCAGGTGCAAAACGGCATGCCGCGCGTTGTGCTTGCAGTACCGTCGTTTGAAACGCTGTGGCGCGCGGCCTGCGGCGATGCGCCCGCACCGCGTGACAGTGCCGTGGTGTACGGCACGGTACGCGACGCGATTGGCGGTGCGCCGCAAGCCGATGCCCGGATTGACGTGTCGTGGATTGACCTGGTGGGCGGTGGCAACTCGCTGGCCAGCATCGGGCAGCGCCGCTGGCGTAGACAAACCAGCACCGACGCGCGTGGGGAGTTCGCAGTATGCGGCGTGCCCTCCCGTACGCCGCTCACGTTGCGCGCGGCGCTGGACACGTTGGATACCCTGTCGAGGAGCACCATTGAGCTGGAAGCCACCACCGTGCGCGTGCGGCGACGCGACGTGCTTATCGCGCGAGCGATTTCGGTTACGGCAGCGGCCGTCGCGACGACAGGCGCTGCACGGGACAGCAT
>JANOKE010000213.1:0-6350 GCA_031419135.1 Gemmatimonadaceae bacterium | reverse complement strand
GTCGGGCGAGATCTGCCTGGTTCGGATCAACTCGGCCAGGCCGAGCCCGTCCAGCGCGTCGTATTCAGGGAAGGGAAGACTCATAGCCCCTAAACGCTACCCGCCGGGCACTCGTGCGCAAGCAAAATGCGACGGGTCCCTTCCCGAAACGGGTCGCTGCAGCGCATCATGTTGCTGTCAGGTTTCGCACGCCACGCGTTGGCGTGCCGAGTTGCTGATTGGTCCCACTTCCGAAAGAGCGCGCCATGCCGTCATTCTCGCTTCGCCCCACTCCGCGTGGTACCGTCCGAAGCCGCCGTGCGCGGTTGTCGTCATTGCTGCTGGTTGGCGCGCTGATCTCGGTGAGCGCCTGCGCCGAAGATACGCCTGCCGATCCCATTCGGGTTGCAACCGTCGAGGTTACACCCCGACTTTCGACGGGTCGCGTTGGTACTACACAGCAGCTGGTCGCGGCCGCAAAAGATGCCGGTGGTAGTCCAATGTCCGGTGAGACGATTACCTGGAAGTCGGCCGAGCCCACGGTTGCGACGGTCTCCGCCACAGGACTCGTGACGTATGTCGGCGCGGGTTCCACTGCCATTCTGGCCAGTGCGCGCGGGACCTCAGGATTTGCCACGATCGTTTCTGACCCCAACGTGGCAACGGTGTCGATGTTCCTCTCAACCGGCGTGCCGGTTTCCACGTTTAACCTTCCGTTTCCGCAAACCTTGCAGTTGGTGGCTACACCGCAGGATGCGAAGGGGGTGGATCTCTTCCGTCCCGTCACGTGGTCCACGTCGGCGCCAACGATCGCGACTGTTTCGAGTACCGGTCTGGTGACCTCTGTGGGTGCAGGCACTGCCACCATCACGGCAACCAGTGAAGGCAAGACGGCCTCGACCAGCATCACGGTCGTTCCCCCGGCACCAGTAGCGACGGTGGCCATTACGCCAACGAGTGGATTCCTGCCGACAACCGTTGCCGTGCCGCTGGCCGTGACCCTTCGTGATGCGGGCAACGGCGTGCTGGTGAATCGTGTCGTCACCTGGACAACGTCGAATTCGGCGGTCGCTACCGTGTCGTCCACCGGCGTGGTGACAGCTACGACAACAGGAACCGTCACCATCACCGCCACCAGCGAGGGCCGCAGCGGCTCGGCGTCGTTCACCGCGCTTACCGGGTTGCGGAGTGCGGTTGGTTTGACATTCACCAATGCGGTGATCAACACCTCGGCGTTTTTCGCGGTGTACGTGCCGGCCGGATCCACGACGTTGCTGGTGACGCTGCGCAACGGCAACGGCGATCCGGATCTCTATGTGTATCGGCCCGGACAGGCGCTGAATACGGCGGCGGCGTGTGCGTCGGAGGCTGGAGGAGCGGTGGTGGTCGAGAACTGCACCCTTACCAATCCCGTGGCGGGCGTATGGGTGATTGAAGTCTTCGCTTTCGACCCGCACACTGGAACGACGATCGCCGCGACCATCACGCCAACGCCACCTTAAGGGCCGGAGGAGTGAGCAAGCGAAGGGGTGAGGGTAGAGCGGGTGGGTAGAGCGGTGAGGTGTGAGGGAAGAGTAAAACCTCTGCCCTCACCGCTCGCTGCTCCACCCTCACACCTTCACTTGCTCACTCCCCCAGCCCTCACCCCCGCCCTCACCCCTCGGGCCCTTCGAGGTCGACCTGATACTCTACCCTACGGCTGCCTGCGTCGCCGTCCCGCCGCCGCGCCGAGTGCGAAAAGTCCGCCAGCGACGAGACCGATGGTTTCGGGTTCTGGCACAGTGCTCACCGTTCGTACCTGGAGATTGTCGAAGCCGAATGTCGGAAACGCACCACCCTGATTCGACTCGATGGTCAGGCGGTCAAACGTCGTTCCATTGGAGAATTCAAAGCCCCACCAGAGACCCATTTTTTCTACCGTCACTCCCGGAAGTGTGGTGACAATCGATCCCCGTTCGGTAAGGCCGTGCCACGCCTTGAACGTGTGCGTGCCCTGAAACGCCGCAAAATTGAATGCGACTGCGTTCGTAACCCCGGCAAAGAAAACCGTGATCATTTCACTGACCGGCTGAAAGTTGCCGTAGTTGTACAGGGCATTGCTCGGGAATGGCCCGTACAGCGGCGCGTTCTGCGTCCCGAAGTACGCGCCGGAAAACGTCACGCCGCTGCCCGCGAGCTGGTTCGTGAAGAGGTTCCCCTCAAGCGCGACGGGCAGCCCATTGAAGTCGAAACGCGTGAACGTGCCGGAGAGACCGGTCGTCCGTCCACTGATGCTCTGAGCCGCCGCCGGAATGGCGGAAGCGAAGGCCAGCAAACATGCGAATGCAAGGCGACGGATCACGGCTGGCTGAAAAGGGGAGGGGAACGACAAATCTGGTCGCGGGTGACTCAGACACAAGCGGCCACAGGCAAACCTGTCACGACCAAGTATGCACGAGCTCGTCTTTCTTGACGGTTGTGCCTCGGTCCAGCAGGTTTCCAATGCGAGGATGGGCCTGTCCGTCGTCGCTTGCAAGATCCTCTGGCCCTACTCCGTGCATCACGTATTGTTGCGATCGGCAACGGTGACAAACGCCCGCGCTCCGCACCCTCGCCACCTGCTCGCCGCACTCGTGGTGGTTGCGGTGGGATTTCTCTCGGCCTGTGCATCCGCTACAGCGGGCCGCGTTGCCGTGCGCGGTGGTGCGGACTCGTCGCTCGTTGCCGCTGTCGCGCGCGAACACGCCGGGGGAGGGACAACGCTCGCGACGATTGGCGTTCCGCCGTTTCAGTTGCTGGCCAAAGGCGACGGGCTGTCGACGCTTGGATTCGCTCTCGCCGACCTGCTCTCCAGTGATCTTTCCCGCAGTGCGAGAATCACCGTGGTTGAACGGTCGAGGCTCACAGAAATTCTGCGGGAGCAGGATCTTGTGCGCACTGGACGTATTGATTCCGCGTCGGCGCCGCGCCTCGGCAAATTATTGCGCGCGCGACGGCTCGTGCTGGGATCGATCGACACGATGGGCGGTGGTCAGCTGCGACTTTCGTTGCGCGTAGCCGATGTTGAGAGCGGTGTACTTGAGGCCGCGTTGGATGCGCGCGCGCCGCTGAACGATGTGCTGGCCGCTGAGAAAGCGTTGGCGATCCGGGTGTTCGACGCGCTGGGAGTGACGCTGACGCCGGCCGAACGCGCGGCCGTCGACGCGTATCCAACCACGTCGCTGGCCGCACTCACGGCGTACGGCCGTGGTGTGCAGGCTGACTTTCTGGGTGATCGTCGTCGTGCCATCGATGAGTTTGAAAAGGCGCTGGTCGTCGATCCGGGTTTCAGTCAGGCCCGTGATCGCGCCACGCAAATGCGCACCGAATCGCGACGCTCCACGGACGCGCCATCCGTGCTCCCAGGAATCCGTTCAATCAACGCGCCGATTTCCGGAACAGTTGATCGAGTGAATCGCCCCATCGACATCATCACGTCGTTGTCACGGCCGCTGGCGGGTCCGGGCGATCCCTCGTTTCCCAGCACGATCGTGACGGTCATCATCACAGTCACGCGCCCGTGATTCGTGTGCCGCGCGCACGCGATGCGGCTGGAACGACACGGGTGATGCGCCAATGGGTTCGCGGCCTCGTAGCGATGTCCAGCATGTTGTCCGCAACGGTATCGCTGTTGCCCGCGCAGGAGCGACTGGTGGGGAGTCGATCGGCAGGCCTTGGGACATCGTTCGAGAGCATCCGTTTCGGCGGCCGCGGTCTTCGGCAGTACAATTTTGCCGGACTCGATTCGTCGCGCATCACAGGAGTGCGGCAGATGTCCATGCCGATCACGACGGCATTTGGGTTGGGCTCGTCGTGGCGCGTCGATCTCACTACTCTTTTCGCGTCGGCCACCGTGTCGTACCGTGACGCGGGAAATGCATCGATACAACGCAGCGCAACGCTTTCGGGAATCAGCGATGTACGCGTGCGCGCCACCGGAACCGTTGTCAGTGACCGACTGGTGTTTACGGCGGGACTCAACGTGCCCACCGGACGAACATCGCTGTCCAATCGCGAGTTCGCCGTGTTGCGCATTATGGCCGCTCCCAGCCTTGGTTTGGGGAGCACGCCGGTTGGCGCCGGTGCCAGTGGTACAATGGGACTTGTGTATGCCAGGCGCCTCGGGCCATGGTCGATGGCGTTGGGTGGATCGTACGAGTATCGAGGCAGTTATCAGCCGGTGGCGGCGCTGGTGGCGGGTTCGCCGTCGGCCGACTTTCAGCCCGGTGGAGTGATACGGGCGTCGCTTTCGGCCGATCGCACGGTGGGACCACACCGGCTGAGCGTGGCACTGGCGGCCGACCGGTTCTCCAACGACGAACTGCGCACGCCGCCGTCGAGCGCCGGATCGACTTCGATAGCCGTGCCCGGTGCCGCAAGCACGGTTGTACGACTCGGACCGGTGTACAGCGGCGACGTGCAGATGCTCTTTGCTGTGCCGCGTCTTCGCCAGTTCATGGGGTACGCATCGTTCCGGCGCCGCGCGCCGTTTGAACGCGACGGGAAGCGCGTGGCCAAGTCGAGCGGCCAGTATCTTGATGGGGGAGTGCGCGCGGCCGTCGCTATTGGGCCGCAGCGTGACCTGATTCTGGGAGCCGACACGCGGCTGCATGCGGGGCTTGGTGTTGACGAAGGTCTGCCAACCTCGGGCGTGGCCAGTGGGAGTTTGTCGGTGGGGGTGGAGGTGCGTCGCGGCCTCCTGTCACTGCAACCGTATGTGCGGGCGCAGGGCGGCGTGCTGCGTCAACGCGGGTCGGGATTGGTGGCCCCATCGCAATCGTTTCGCGGAATTGCCGGTGGCCTGGTGGCCGTTACTCGATTTTGAGGTGACATTGATAGATCCTGTAATGCTGTTCGGCACCAATGCTTTCGGCCCTGCTGTTCGCCCACGTCAGTCTCATCGTTTCTTCGCGTTCATGAACCGAACTATCAGTCGCTGGCTGGCCCTCGTTGCTGCTGTGCTGCTGTCGGGGTGCTCGGACCTGGCCAAGATCATCGCGCCGGCGGGCGCGGGCGACTCGCGGCCGGCGCGCGTGGCGTTCACGGCATCGGTGGTGTCATCGAACACTCGAAGTGCGGCCGATATCGTGAGTCTCCGGGTCACGACCTCGTACGTGCTGACCGGTGGGCGCCGCGACACCATCGGTTCGCAGTCGCTCGCGCTGACGTCGGCCGCATCGCAAGCGGTTCCCATTCCGGTTGAACTCGCGGGTTGTCTCGCCGACAGCCAACGTGACGGGGCCACCGTTGATGCCGGCTGTTCAGTGGTGCTGGAACTCGCGTTAAGCGTGAACGGCGTTGTGGTCGACCGTCAAACGGTTGGTCCGTTGCGGCTGTCGCCCGGTGCCACCACTGAAGTCCGCCAGCCGGTCATGCTGTTCGAAATCGCCAGCGTGTCGATCACGCCAACGGGAAGCCTGTCGTTGACGATCGGAGGCACCGCCACCATTACGCCAACCGTCAGGGACGCCCGCGGTCAACCGGTTGACGGTCGCCCGGTGATTTGGGAGAGCGACAACCCAACCGTTGCGGCGGTCGATGTGAATGGTCGGGTGAGTGCGGTAAGCGTTGGGCAGGCGCGCATTACGGCAACCCTCGGTGCGCTCTCCAGCAGCGTGCTGGTGCAAGTCGCCCGTCCACCGGTGTCACTGGTGATCTCGCCCACTGCCGGCACCGGCAACGGTGTTGTTCGCTCAGCGCCATCCGGAATCGACTGCCGCGTTGTCAATGGCACAGTGACTGGAGTCTGCACCTTTGACTTTGCGCCCGACCTGGCCGTGACGCTCAACTCCACGGCCGATGCCGGTCAACAGTTCGTAGCGTGGGGTGGCGCCTGTGTCGGCAGTGCGATTGGGCCGAGTTGCACGTTGACGATGACGCAGCCACGCACCGCGTCGGCGCAGTTCACCGCGCTGCGGCGAGTGACGATCACCAGCACGGGCACCGATGGTCGCGGCCGCGTGAGCGGAGGGTTCGGTCTCGACTGCGTCATCAACGGTGCGTCAACCAGCGGCACCTGCGCGGTCGATGTGCCAGACGGCTCGTCCATCATGTTTTCGAGCGTACCCGACGCAGCCACTTCGCAAGCGGTCCTGCAAGTGTTTGCCGGCTGGGGCAATGACTGCACCAGTGCGTCGGGAGCGACCTGCGCCCTCACCATCACCGGAAACCGCACGGCGAGTGCAGGGTTTTTCGCGGGAAGGCCCCTGAACGTTACCATTGACGGTTCAGGCGGAGGGAGCGTGGCGTCGGTAAGCGGCATTGCGTGCACGAGTGCCGGTGGCAGGAACAGCGGGGTGTGCACGCAAACGTTGCCGCACGGTACGGGCGTGACGCTGTTCCCCGTGGGCGAC
>JANOKE010000212.1:0-5972 GCA_031419135.1 Gemmatimonadaceae bacterium | reverse complement strand
AGAGATCAAAGGCGCGTTGCTGTATCGGCGTCGGCGTCGTGAACCGGTCGAAGCGGCTCTCCCCGAATCGGATGCGGTTTTTCACGAGGGTTGCCAGATCCTTGAGCAGGGTGCGAAAGCTGTGGACCGGCACGCCGTCGCCGTTGTGTTTGCGCGCGGCCGCCGGTGCCGCATGCGGAGTGTGTGACGGGACTCGGCGTTTCGTGCCTGTCGCTGGCGCTGCGCGGTGTCCTAAATCGCTTGCGGAGGTTGTGCCGCGCTAACCCGACTGCGTCGCTATCGCACAGTGTCGTAATCTTCTTCGCGCTTGCGTACGCGATTTCGTGGATCGTGTGGGCTCCGCTCTGGTTACCTATATTTGGCGTGCGCGCACTGCCTGTATTGCCATTCCATCATGCGCTTGGTGCAATGGGACCGATCTGCGCGGCGTTCCTCGTGTCGGCGATGGACACGGGTCGCGCGGGCCCCGCAGCCCTGTGGCGACGCATGGGTCTCTGGCGAAAGCAACTTTCGTGGATCAGAAGACCGTGAGCCCGTCGCTGCCGTAGCCCGCGCGGCGTTCAGCAGCCCCGCGCGGGCTTCGGCACCGGACACGACGTGCCCGCGCGCCGACACTGTTCGGCGCGCAGTATCAACCGATCGCCCAAACGCACTGTCGGGAAGGGCGTCGCCCCAGGATCGTCGACGATGTTCCATGCAGCAAGCAGCAGCCCCATCAATCGCGCCGACTCGCGCGCCGACGCGATGGACGGACTCTTGGCCCGCGCACGCAATTGTGCAAGATCGAAGAGCACCCAGGCATTCTCGGACGTTGCTTCGCCGAGCGCATGGACGTCGCTGTTGACACGGGCGTCGCCTTCATGCAGGCGCGTCGCGATCATCAGCGCTTCGTTGAATGTGGAGAGTGCCGCGGCTTCGTGGCCGCCAGCGTGCTCCACAACAGCCCGTCCTCGCAGGTAGGCGACACTCTCACGCGTGATGGTCCGGCCAACACCATCAATGTCAGCATAGGCGGCCACCAATGTGGCGCGTGCGGACGTAACAGCACCGCGCGACGCGAGCAAACGCACGAGCGCGTCGGCCGTGGAACGATCGCCCGGTGCCGCCGTAGCGGCGGCAGCAAGCAGAATGCGCCGGGCGCTGTCCGGACAGTTTCGAAGCGACAACCATACGTCAGCGCGACCGCGCGCTGCGGCAACAGCCAGGGCCTCATCGCCACCGGCACGCGCCTCGTTTGCGGCGCGCGTGAAATGCTGCAGCGACGAATCGGCGTTACCCGCGATACCGGTGCGCTTGCCTTCCTCAAACCAATGTCGCGCACCCTGCGCGACCTGCGGGATTTGAGCGGAGGCAACGCACGGTACCAGCACGCCGAGCACCAGTGCGAGGTGGCGCACCATCGTTGTTCTGGACAGCGCACCGCCAATCCTTCGATAAGTCATCCATGTCATCCATGAAACATGGACCAGAGCCGCGTGACGCGCTTGCCTTGCGAGCCAGCGAGTAGGCTCAGCGCAGCGGCATGCCGGCAAATCCACTTTGCGCGCTCAGTGCCGCCTCGGCCGCGTGGATAACCGCCGCCGGCAACGGCGCACCGCCGCCTCGTCGTGCGGCCTCGACCACCATGGTGAGCGCACGCGCCTGCGCGGCGTACGCGACCAGCAGCGCACCGCCGGCGCCTGGAGTCGCCACGATATCATGGGCCAGTACATCCAACTGATCGTGCAGTTCGCTCTGAGAATTTGTCGCGCTCGCTTTGCCACGGAAATTGTCAGGCGGATCGACGTATTCGGCATCGAAGAGCCCAGGATACGAGGCAGGCGAAAGCGCCTCTTGTACCCGCTGATTGGTCGCGGCGATTGCCGCGAGACGCCGACGAGCGGCGCGTGATGACTCAAATCCCACCTGTGCTTCTCCGGAGAATCGTTCAACAGACCTTGACAGAAGGCGATCTGTTACATAAATGCGACAGTGCTGGATCTGGTGCGAACGCGGCGATAACCGTATGCAATAGCTTCTGTTGCGCCGCATGCCTGGCGATCGGTTGCGCTAGCGAGCTGGACAGTACCGTAAAAATGGCTTGCGTCGACGCCACAGCGTTCGCCGCAGCCATCGGCGCGTGAGGTCGGCCAGCCACCAACTCCGGTGGCTGTCGACGCAGGTCAGAGACAGTCCCACCCCTCCCTCGGAGGCGGCGGTATGCAGGTGCTGAGCCCGGCAGCGGAGCGCGATCTCGCGACGCGTGAACTGGCAATCCTCGCCAGGTCTACGCTCGACGAGCATTGGGCTGTCGCTGCGGTTCCATCGGAACGACGTGTCCTTTTGCTCGAACGAGCCGAGGCGGCCTCGCTTGTGCCCGGCGACGGACTCGGCGACCCAATTGCCGATGGCCTGGCGCTCCTCGGCACCGCCTACGAGTTGGCCGCGCTGAGTCAACTGGAGGCGGCCCTCCATCCGGTTGCCAACGCTGCCCGCGATCTTGCGCAAGCTGTTCTGGCTCTTGGTGCGGCTCGCGCCTTCCGGTGCAGTGCCGCGCTGAAACCCCCGCTCGACGATGGGGAGTCGGCGGTCAAGTGGGCCCTTCGTCTCGGTGCGCTGGCGCTGGTTTCCAAACAAACTGAGAGCTACGTGAGATGGTGGGCGGTTCGCCGTGGGGTAGACGACGTGATCCGCCGCGTTTCGCTGGGTCTTGAGCAGCAACCGTGGGAACCGTACGCCCGCGGCACCCTGTGGATTGCCTGGCTTGGGCTGCTTGGGGCGCCTGTGACTGTTCATCCCGAGAATGCCGCCGACGATTTCCCAGTCATTTCCGCCACGCGCAGCCGACTGGCCGCGTTCCGCGAGCGACGGGCGGATCATGAGATTCCCGGCGATTCGCAAGTGCTCAACGCAGCGGCGTTGCGCGCCCGCATGGCAGAGTTCGCGATCCGCCACCTGGCCGACGCCACCGAACTGCTCACGGTAGCGGTCCTCCGACGGACACTGCCCGACGTGTCGGCGGAGTTTAAGCTGCATCTGAGCGCTGCGCGCTCCGCTCTTGCCGGCGATCACGGACAAGATCTCCTTCTGGCGTGGCTGCAAGCGGCCGGCGTTACGCTGGCCGGCGGCGTGACCGCGCAGCTCGAACTTCCAGGATTCTAGTTTTTCCACCGTTCGAGGACGCACCGGTACGCCACACTCGGTACACCCGACGACCGCTGCTGCCGACAGGAAAGGCCACACGACCTCCTCCCATTGGCGTGATGTTGGACATGAGCTCGCCCAGTGCCGCACGCTCTTCGAGTGTCCCTTCGACGGTTCGCACCGAAGCCTCAATCCGATACCATTGCCCAGAATCCGCTGCCGAATTTTTCGCGGCCGCGAACACATAGTACGCATCGTCTCCACCCCAAAACGCCGCGATCTCCGAATTACCAACAATCGATGAAAGCGGCAGCGATGTGACAGGGGCCGGATCGAGCGCACAACTCGGAGCGGCACAGGCAACGACAAGCATGGTCGATTCCATGGCGGTAAGGAACGTGACAGTGCGCCGAATTGCTTTATCGGCGGGTGGGGATGTTATGACGATCCATCCTCGCACGCAATACAGCCAAGTTGTCTAAGTTGTTGACAGCATTGTTGATACATGTTGGAACGGTTGTGGAAAAGCATGTAAGCTGAGATCTGACGCGAGGCTGCCTCTCGAAGGCGTGTGGAAAACTCCTCAGGAATCCAGCCCCCTTTCTGGGGTGGAACCGGGGGAGTTATCCACACAAGGTGATATCACAAACATAGTCGTTGCTGGATTGCTAACACGAATCCGCGACGATTGCATCGAGGTTGCCGCCGAGTGGTCGGGTTCATGAAAGACTACCGTCAAACGGTCGGAAAAATGACAGCCACCCTATGGCGACTGC
Source organism: Gemmatimonadaceae bacterium (assembly GCA_031419135.1). GTDB lineage: Bacteria > Gemmatimonadota > Gemmatimonadetes > Gemmatimonadales > Gemmatimonadaceae > Gemmatimonas. Next base: position 2,073 of record JANOKE010000212.1, on the reverse strand, counting down.
GCCAACAATCCGCCATTCTGCCCTGACTCGTTCGCACCCTCTGGAGAATTCATACCGTGACTGTCGAACCTCGCATCGGACTGCTCGTTGGGCGGGAGTGGTCATTTCCTCCCGCGTTCCTCGAAGCCGTCGCCAAGCGCCAGTCGGGCGTGGCGGCCGACTACATCAAGTTGGACGCGACGCGTATGGCTCAACCGATTCCGTATACACTGATCATCGATCGCATTTCGCATGAGGTTGGGTTTTATCGCGCCTTCCTCAAGCACGCGACGCGCATGGGTGTCACGGTGGTGAACAACCCATTCATGTGGTCGGCCGACGACAAGTTTTTCGATGCGACTGTGGCGCTGCAAAATGGTGTGGCGCATCCGAAAACCATGCTGTTGCCCAACAAGGACTACATTCCCGGCATTTCGCACTCCGAATCGCTGCGCAACCTGGCCTATCCACTGGATTGGCGGGGGGTGGCCGAGCATATCGGTTTTCCGTGCGTGCTCAAGGACGCGCATGGCGGCGGGTGGCGTGACGTGTACGTCTGTCACTCGATGGAAGAACTGCTCCATCATTACAACACCAGCGGTTTGCTGACGATGGTGGTGCAGGAATTCGTGAAATGGGATTTCTACGTGCGCTGCATGGCGTTGGGGCGCGAGCACGTATTGCCCATGCCCTACGATCCCCGGGAGCGAAAGTACATCCCGGATCCGGGCTATTTGCCGAAGGATATCGAGGATCGCTGCGTCGCCGATTCCCTCACGCTGTGTCACGCGTTGGGCTACGACATGAACACGGTGGAATTCGCCGTGCGTGATGGCATTCCGTATGCCATCGACTTTATGAATCCGGCACCTGACATGGACATCTACTCGTTGACGCCGAGCTACTTCGAGTGGGTCGTTGAGCATATGGCCGACCTGGCGATCAAGCTGGCCACCGCGCCGCGGCCGGCCGTGGTGGCGGGGCCGCCGATTGGCGCCTTGCCTGTGGCCACCGGCTGACGGGGTCGACCGGATGTTTGCGAGTGCTATCGCGCGCTATCACGACGCGCTGACTCAGGGGGATACGGCGGCTGCCTCCGCCGAAGTGCTGGACCGTCTGCTGCGCAGCGAGGGACTGTTCTTTGGTGACCGGCCGCTGTGCGGTGTGCTTCGTCCGCGTTTTCTGACAGTAGCCGAGTACCGGCACATCGGTCGGGCGTGCGCCCATGTGGGCGGCGCGTTCGAAGCGGTGCGACGTGCGGCAATGGAGAACCCGGTATTGCGCGCGCAGTTCGGCTTGACGGCGTGGGAGGAGCAGTTGATTCACACCGATCCGGGGTTCGCGGTGGCCAGCCCAACCTCGCGACTCGATGCATTCTTCGCATCGGGTGACGCGGGACTTCAGTTCACCGAGTTCAACGCCGAAACGCCGGCCGGCGCGGCGTACAACGATGCGCTGTCGCGCGTGATGATGGCGTTACCCGTGATGCACGAGTTCTCGCGTACGCATGCCGTGTTGCCCATCCCGTCCGCGCCATCGGTCGTTCACGCGCTGCTCGATGCCTATCATGCGTTCCGTGGTGTGCGCGAACGTCCGACGGTGGTGATACTCGACTGGGCCGATGTGCCCACACGCAGCGAATTCGTGCTTTTCGAGCGGGAGTTCGCCGCGCGTGGCATCGACGCGTTCATTGGCGATCCGCGTGACGCGGAGTACACGGGCGGCAAGCTCCTGGTGGGCAAACGGCCGGTGCAGCTGATCTACAAGCGCGTGCTCATTGACGAACTGGTAACGCGGGAAGGACTCGACTCACCGGTAGTGCGGGCCGTGCGTGATCGCGCCGTGTGCATGGTCAATCCGTTCCGCTGCAAGGTGCTGCACAAAAAGGCCTCGCTCGCTGTGGTGAGCGACGAGCGTCAGGCGCCATTGTTGTCACCGGCGCAGCGCGCAGCGGTGGCAAGGCATGTGCCATGGACGCGCGTAGTGGAAGAGCGCAGCACATCGTATAAGGGTGACGCCGTGGACCTGCTGCCGTTCATTGCCGATCATCGGGAAACGATGGTGCTCAAACCGAACGACGAGTACGGCGGGAAG
>JANOKE010000211.1:0-10661 GCA_031419135.1 Gemmatimonadaceae bacterium | reverse complement strand
TGCTGTGGGAACGGCGATTGTCGAGGCAACCAGTGAAGAAGGTCGTGGCGCAATGGTGTTCAACGTCACCGCCGCGATCGACACCGACATGGTCGTGAGTATCATGGCGCCGGTTGCGGGCGCCGTTGTTGGCGATACGCTTGCCGTGGCCTCCTCGATACGCTCACTGTATCCAATCACGAGTGTGGTGGCCCGGGTTGGCGGACAACTGACGTCGCTGACCTTTGGCTCTCTTCCTGGCTCAGGAAAACCCGGCTGGTCGGCCACGTTGGAAATTTCCACGCTTCCGTTCGGTCCGTACGCGATTGTCGTTACGGCCACCGACAGTCGCGGTCATAGCGGTGTGATGGCCGTCGCGTTCGTGCGCAATCCGCGTGTGCCCGGTGGCTCCAAGTCACCCTCTGGGGGCAAGTAGTCCAGGCGCGCCGGCAAGGCTGGCATGCACATCACGAATACCTGATAACGCGTCTCACCCTGCTTGAGCACCAGCGCGTCGTTGACACGTCCCTCGGCGTCCGTGTTCAGCAGGGCTTCCCTGTTCACGTTGAACAGACAATCGGACTGTTCCCAACGGAATCGGAGCGACGCTTCGTTGGGGGCGTCACGCGGATCGGGCGTGCGCGTCCAGTGCGCCGCGCGCAGCAGCTCGTACAAGCGTACCGCTTCCTTCGCCACGCCGATGTCCGTGCCACCAGCCGCCGTGATCCGGCAGCCGGCAACGCGCTGTTGCGTACGCCAATCGTTGATGGTGTCTCGATCAATGGCGGCAACCATATGTCGGCCATCGCGCAGGAAACGCGCGGCAGCGAGGCAGTGCGTGGAGTCGGCCGGCGGTTGGGCGCCGCCGAATACAAACACCGTCAGGATGAGCGCGAGCAGCATGGTGCGACCAGAGTAGAGTGGCGGCGTTCAGATGGGCGTGTAGCGGAAAATATCGAACATCAGCGGAGTTTCTGCAGCTCTTTCAGCGCGCCTTTCCCCACCCAGCGTTCAGCCGACACTGGTGACGCGGCCAAACGCGCGGAGAGTTTGATGGCTTCTGCGCGCAAACGCGCGTTGCGTCGCCCAACACTGCGCAGCGCCCAGTTAACGCCCTTCCACACGAAGTTGCGCTCATCTGTTGCGGCCCGTTCGATCAGCGCCAGACCTGTGCGGAATTGCGCGTCGGTGGCTGACTTGTCATGCAGCGCCAGGCTGGCCAACAACGCAAACGCGGCGCGTTTCTCGAACTCGTTCCGGCGGGTGCTCCACTTCGTAACCATGGCCCACGCCTGCGACGTCTGGTCGAACAGTTTGAAGCAGAGCGTATCGCAAATACCCCAGTTATCAAAGTCGCGACACCACCGGTCCATTTGTGTGGCGGTGACACGCGCCGGTTCGTCCACGAACGATGTCAGGAGCCGCGCTTCGTAGCAGTTGGTGTCCCACAATGCCAACGCCAGCTCGTGACGGCGACCAAGTTGCCGGGCGAGCAACTGGATGTTCGCCATCGAGACGCCCAGAGCATTGGTGGCCGTGATACCGAACCGTGTCAGGTTGTCGCGATCGCGCCTGGTGCTCTTGCGTGCCAGCCAGTCCATTGCCAACGCGACCTCGTCACCCACCGGTGCCCGCAATGCCAGCGGCGGCGATACCCTCGCGATCGACTTCCTGGCGGGCGCTTTCCTGGCGGGCATGCGATTGGGTGAGGAGACGCGGCGAATGTAGCGCGCTGCTCCTACGGTTCCAACCATTCAGGGACATGACAGTCTATCCCCATATATTGCGCGCACCCACCACCAGACCCTATGCTCGGAGACTTGACGGATGAAACCTCACTATGTGGAGCGGAGAAACATCGCATCGTCAGACCTGTGATACCACGCCTCGCACTTCCCGAACTCGCTGATCAATCGTGGTGGCCTGCCTGGGCGCGCGATGCCATGACGGGGTACCTCCACGCGATCATCGTACGCACGCGGCCATACGGTCCGGTGGTGCCGCGTCTCGCCGCCTTGCTCCGCGAGACACACACACAGCACGTGGTGGATCTGTGTAGCGGTGCAGGTGGCCCATGGCCCGCTCTCCTCGGTGAGCTCGCAGCGGCGGGGGCAGTGGTCGAAATCACGTGTACGGACCTCGCCCCGAATCAGCTCGCCGCGAGACAGCTTCGTGCTGCGCCAAACCTCCGCTACCACGGGACGTCTATCTCCGCGCTCGCCGTCCCGTCCACGTTCGTGGGTGCGCGCACCATGTTCACGGCTCTTCACCACTTCGAAGCGGCCGAGGTGCGGGCCATTCTGGCCGACGCGCAGGCAGCTGGGGTGCCGTTCGGTGCCTTCGAGGCCACCAATCGATCGTGGCGTGGCTTGCTCGCGACCGTCGTCATTCCCCTCGCGGTACTTGCACTAATGCCGGTGGTGCGGCCTCGGCACTGGGGTGCTCTGGCGTTGACTTACCTGCCGCCGCTGTTCCCGCTTGCGATATGGTGGGATGGGCTCGCGTCCACCATGCGCACGTACCAAGCCGCGGAACTCGAACGGATTGTCAAGTCGCTGCCGCCCGCACCTTATGTGTGGGAGATTTCGGAGCTTGCCGGAGGACCGCTGCCCGTGCTGGCGCTGATCGGGCGACCGCGTCCTGCCGCTGCCTAACCGTTCTAACGCCCTTTGCGGTCAAGGTCACGCACGTATCCTGTGGTGCGTGAGTCAAACGCTCCCCACCATTCGTCGGGCGCCTCTCTTTCAGTGAAGTCGGAACATGACGGTCCAATGCATCTCGAAAGGCCTCTGGACAAGCCCTTGCTCCGCAAGCCTCTTACCGGCATGTCAAACCCCGACCCGTCTCGCCGCCAGTTTCTGGCGTTTATCGCTGGTAGTCCACTGCTCGCGGCAGCCGGCTTTGATACCGCCGCGCTCAAGCGCCTGAGTGATGATTCTCCGCGCGGCGCCGAGCAGATACTCGGGCTGGCCCAGCAAGCCACGCAGCAGGACACCGTACCTGCCGCCGGGATCCGAGCAGCGAAAGACGCGCTCAATGTCTTCGATTTCGAACCGGTGGCGAAACAGCGTATCCCCGTGGCGCATTGGGGATATCTGGCCACGGGAACGGACGACGACCGGACGATCCAGGCCAATCGGGACGGGTTTGACCAATGGGCGTTGCGCCCGCGTCGCCTGATCGACGTGAGCAAGATCGACGCCAGCGTCTCGCTGTACGGCACCCGGTATCCCACACCCATCGTGATCAATCCGGTCGGCAGTCAGAAGGCGTTTCATCCCGAAGGGGAAATTGCCGTGGCGCGTGCAGCGAAGGCCGGTGACCATCTGCAGGTGCTGTCCACCGTTGCTACCACGTCCATCGAAGACGCGATCGCCGCGCGTGGTGCGCCCGTGTGGTTTCAGCTGTACCACCAGCAAGACTGGGCGATCACGAAGCAAATGGTGCAGCGCGTCGAGCGTGCCGGTGCACCGGCAATCGTATTCACGGTCGACCTTCTGGGCGGGAGCAATCGTGAAACGATGGTGCGAGACGCGCGACAGGACACGCGCGAATGCATCAAGTGTCACCTGGGTGGCGCGCCGTTGCCCGGCGTGAGTGGCCGGTTGGACGATCGCGACAATCGTCGCAAGCCCAATCTCGTAGGCTATCAGCCACTCACGCCCGTCCCCGAGGTTGGCACGCCCACGTGGGAGTTCATCGACCGGCTCAAGAACGCGACGCGCATGAAAGTGCTTCTCAAGGGCATCGTCACGCGTGAAGATGCACAGATCGCGGTGCAGCGTGGTGTGGATGGTTTGTTTGTCTCCAATCACGGTGGCCGCGCTGAGAATTCGATGCGCGCCACGATCACCTCACTGCCCGAGGTGCTGCGCGGCACGCTGGGCAAGATTCCTGTGATTTGTGACGGTGGGTTTCGTCGCGGCACCGATATCTTCAAGGCGATGGCGCTCGGGGCCACCGCCATCGGGATTGGTCGGCCGTACATCTGGGGGCTTGGGGCGTTCGGACAGGAAGGGGTGGAAACGGTGCTGGCGATTCTGCGAAAGGAGTTCGAATTGGCCATGAAGCAGAGCGGTACGACGAGCATTGCGAAAATCACGCGGGCGCACATCGAGGCGCGGGGCTGATGCCGGTTGCCGTACCATGGAGCGAGCGCGTGGCCCAGGAGCTGATCGTGACCGAGATGGCCACGGCGCAGGCGTTTTATGGCGAAGACGGGTTGGGCGCCACGGCGATGTTACCCATCCTCCATGCGCTGCAGCACACCTTCGGCTTCGTGTCGCCAAACGCCGTGCCGTTGATTGCCAGCACGCTCAACATTTCCAAAGCCGATGTGCGTGGCGTGATCAGTTTCTATCACGACTTTCATCACGAACCACCTGGTCTCCACATCGTAAAGCTCTGTCGCGCCGAAGCGTGCCAGGCCAACGGATCGGAGCGGGTGGCGACGCATCTGGCCACGGTGCATTCGCTGCATCCCGGTACCACCACAGGCCAGGTCACCCTGCAAAACGTGTACTGTCTGGGCAACTGTGCGCTGGGTCCCGCCGCGCTGGTAAATGACGAACTCATGGCGGGCTTTAACGAACACGCGGCCGATACACTGCTGGCGCGATTGCAGGGCACGTCGGCGTGAACGTCTTTGTCTCGTGCGACGCGTCTGCGCTGTCCGTTGGTGCCGACCGAACGGCCAACGCCATCGTCGCGCAGGCACCGCAACACGGTCGCGACGTGACACTGGTGCGCACCGGCACGCGCGGCATGCTGTGGCTCGAACCATTGGTGGAAGTGGACACACCGGCCGGTCGGATCGCCTACGGCCCCGTGTCGCCCGACGATGTGGCGTCGTTGTTCGCGGCGGGGTTTCTCGACGGCGCTTCGCATCCACTCGGTCACGGACTCACCCACGAGATGCCGTGGCTCAGCCGACAGCAGCGACTGACCTTTGCGCGTGTGGGGGTGATCGATCCGCTGTCGCTCGATGACTATCGCGCACACGGCGGCATGGTGGGACTCGAACGTGCGCGCGCACTGTCGACGGATAACGTGCTTCAGGAAATCGTGACCTCCGGATTGCGCGGTCGTGGCGGAGCGGGTTTCCCCACCGGCATCAAATGGCGGACGGTGCGACAGACCGATGCGCCAAGGAAGTACATCGTGTGCAATGCCGATGAGGGGGACAGCGGCACATTCGCCGACCGCATGCTCATCGAGGGCGATCCATTTCTGCTGCTTGAAGGCATGCTGATCGCCGGTCTGGCCGTCGGTGCCTCGCGCGGCGTCATTTACCTGCGCTCGGAGTACCCGCACGCGATCGCGACTATGCGGCGCGCCATCACCACTGCGCGCGAGCACAACGTCCTGAACGATGCGTTCGATGTGGACGTGCGGGTGGGCGGTGGTGCCTACGTGTGCGGCGAAGAAACGTCCATGCTGGAAAGCCTGGAAGGCAAACGGGCGCAAGTTCGCGCCAAACCACCCTTACCGGCGCACCACGGCCTGTTTGGACGGCCCACCGTGGTCAACAACGTGCTGTCACTGGCCGCCGTGCCGTGGATTCTCGAGCACGGCGGCCAGGCGTACGCGAACTACGGGATGGGTCGCTCCCGGGGCTCAATGCCCATGCAGATTGCTGGCAATGTGCGTCACGGCGGTCTGTTCGAATGCGCGTTCGGCATCACCCTGCGCGAACTGGTGTACGATTTGGGTGGTGGCACGTATAGCGGGCGTCCGGTGCGGGCGGTGCAGGTAGGTGGCCCGCTCGGCGCGTATTTCCCCGAATCATTGCTGGATACCCCTATGGACTACGAAGCCATGGCGGCGGCAGGTGGACTGCTGGGACATGGTGGCATCGTTGTGTTCGACGATACGGTCGACATGGCCCGACAAGCCCGTTTTGCGTTCGAGTTCTGCGCCATCGAGAGTTGTGGAAAGTGCACGCCGTGCCGCATCGGTTCCACCCGCGGCGCGGAAACGCTGGACAAGGTGGCGCAGGGCATCGAGCCGGAACGTCATCTCGAACTGGTGAAGGATCTCTGCACGGTGTTGACCGACGCGTCGTTGTGCGCACTTGGTGGCCTCACGCCACTTCCCGTCATGAGCGCGCTCACCCATTTCCGCGAAGACTTCGGTCCGCGCGTGACGGCCTGATACGAGAGGCACGACATGACGTTGCTGAAGGAAATGGACTACGGCACGCCCACTCGGCAGAGCGCTCACCTCGTGTCGCTCACGATCGACGGCGTGCGTGTGCAGGTGCCCAACGGCACCTCGATTCTGGCCGCCGCGCGCAGCCACGGCACGGCCATCCCCAAGCTGTGTGCCACCGACTCGCTGGAAGCGTTCGGTTCGTGTCGGCTGTGTCTGGTGGAAATCGATGGCCGACGCGGCACACCGGCCTCCTGCACCACCTTGGCGGAAGATGGTCTGGTGGTGCACACGCACACGCCGCGACTGGCCGCGTTGCGCAAGGGAGTGATGGAGCTCTACATCTCCGACCATCCGCTGGACTGTCTCACCTGTTCGGCCAACGGCGACTGTGAATTGCAAGACATGGCCGGCGCCGTGGGCTTGCGCGATGTGCGTTATGGCTACGACGGCGAAAAGCACCGCACGGAAGCGAAGGATGAAAGTAATCCGTATTTCACCTTCGATTCGTCCAAGTGCATCGTTTGCTCACGCTGCGTGCGCGCCTGCGAAGAAGTGCAGGGCACCTTCGCGCTCACCATTCTGGGCCGCGGCCTGTCGTCCAAGGTGGCCACCGGCACGGCCGATTTCCTGTCGTCGGAGTGCGTATCCTGCGGTGCCTGCGTGCAGGCCTGTCCCACGGCTACGCTCAACGAGAAAACGGTTATCCAGCAGGGCACGCCAACGGGTGTCACCAACACCACCTGCGCCTATTGCGGCGTGGGATGCGGCTTCCGCGCCGAAACCCAGGGCGATAAGGTGGTGCGCATGGTGCCGTGGAAGGAAGGCAAAGCCAACGAAGGCCATTCGTGCGTGAAAGGCCGATTTGCCTGGGGCTACGCCACGCACAAGGATCGTATCACGTCGCCGATGATTCGCGCAAAAATCACCGACCCGTGGCGTGAAGTCTCCTGGGAGGAAGCGTTCGCCTACGCGGCCTCGGAATTCAAGCGACTGCAGAGCACGTACGGGCGCGACAGTGTGGGTGGCATCACGTCGTCACGCTGTACCAACGAAGAAACATTTCTGGTGCAGAAGCTGGTGCGCGCCGGCTTTGGCAACAACAATGTCGATACGTGCGCGCGGGTGTGTCACTCACCTACGGGCTACGGACTCAAGAACACCTTTGGCACGTCGGCCGGGACGCAGGACTTCAAGTCGGTAGCCTTGACCGACGTGATCCTGCTGATTGGCGCCAACCCCACCGACGCGCATCCGGTGTTCGCGTCGCGCATGAAACGCCGCTTGCGTGAAGGCGCGAAGCTCATCGTCGCCGATCCACGTCGCATCGATCTCGTGCGTTCGGCGCACGTACAGGCCGCGCATCATCTGCCCCTGTTGCCGGGCACCAATGTCGCGCTCATCAATTCCATCGCGCATGTGGTGGTCACCGAAGGACTGGTGAAGGAAGACTACGTGCGCGAGCGGTGCGATCTGGACGCGTTCGAGTCGTGGGCGCGCTTCATTGCCGAAGATCGCAATTCGCCGGAGGCGATGGAATCCAGCACCGGCGTGCCGGCGGCCGATGTGCGCGCCGCCGCGCGTCTGTTCGCGACGGCCCGCAATGGCGCCATCTACTACGGACTGGGCGTCACGGAACACAGTCAGGGGTCCACCATGGTCATGGGTATGGCCAATCTGGCTATGGCCACCGGCAACATCGGCCGGGAAGGTGTGGGCGTGAATCCGCTGCGTGGCCAGAACAACGTGCAAGGCGCCTGCGACATGGGTTCCTTCCCGCACGAGTATTCCGGCTATCGCCACGTGAGCGACGATGCCACGCGCGAACTGTTCGAGCATCTGTGGGGGGTGTCGCTGTCGAAGGAACCGGGATTGCGCATTCCGAACATGCTCGACGAAGCGGTCTCGGGCGGCTTTAAGGGGTTGTACATCCAGGGTGAAGACATCGCGCAGTCTGACCCGGATACGCAACACGTGGTAGCCGGACTCCGCGCCATGGAATGCGTGGTCGTGCACGATCTGTTCCTGAATGAAACCGCCATGTACGCGCATGTGTTCTTTCCGGGCTCGTCGTTTCTCGAAAAGGACGGCACCTTTACGAACGCAGAACGACGTATCAGTCGCGTGCGCAAGGTCATGCAACCCCTGGCCGGTCTGGCCGACTGGGAAGTGACGTTACGCTTCGCCGACGCGTTGGGCTGCCCCATGCCCTACACGCACCCATCGCAGGTCATGGACGAGATTGCCAGCCTCACGCCCAGCTTCGCCGGTGTGTCGTACGACAAGCTCGACGCCATGGGTTCGCTGCAGTGGCCGTGCAATGCATCGGCGCCCAACGGCACACCGGTCATGCATGTCGATCACTTCGTTCGGGGCAAGGGGCGCTTCATGCTCACCGAGTTCATTCCCACCGACGAACGCACTGGGCCGCGTTTTCCGCTGCTGCTCACCACCGGGCGCATTCTGTCGCAGTACAACGTAGGCGCGCAAACGGCACGCACACCCAATAACGAGTGGTACGACGAGGATGTGCTGGAGGTGCACCCGTTCGACGCCGAGAATCGTGGTATCAACTCGGGCGATCGCGTGTTGCTGCAGAGTCGCTCCGGCGAAACGTCGCTGCGCGCCGTGGTGTCGGAACGCATGCAGCCGGGCGTGGTGTATACCACGTTTCATCACGCGCGCACCGGTGCCAATGTCGTCACCACCGACTACTCCGACTGGGCCACCAACTGCCCGGAATACAAGGTCACCGCCGTCCAGGTGTCACGCACGGCGGGCATCACCGAATGGCAGCAGGAGGAGCTCAAGCGCGAATCGTTCCTGCGTCGCATCGAGCGAGGGGTGCCCGGTGCCACTCGCTAGGTTCCCCGCGTCGGCGTTGCTGCCAACGCACATCCAGCGCTTCGACGGGGGTGTCGAGTCCGACGCCCAGTCGGCGTCTTCGGCGTCTGGAGCGCGGAACTCGGCGCGGAACGTTCCCGTGGAAACGCCAGTCAACATCGTGTATGGCGATTCACCGTTTGCGGTGATGATGACCACGCCCCAGGATCTGGAAGACTTCGCGTACGGATTCAGTCTGACCGAAGGTGTAATCACACGGGCGACTGATATTCAGCGCGTGGAGTTGGTCACCCAGGAACGCGGTCTCGAACTGCGCGTGTCGTTGACGGCCGGCCTCTCGCCGCGCGCCGCGAATCGCGAACGGAACACCGCCGGTCGCACCGGATGTGGGCTGTGCGGCATTGATCAACTGGATGCGTTGCCAATGGCCGCGGTCCGTGCCCATGCGAGAGCATCCGTAGACATGTCGGCAATCCGTCGCGGGCTCGACACGTTGGAGCAGCAACAGGTGCTGAATCGGCTCACGCACGCCGTGCATGCCGCTGCCTGGTGTTCGTCCAACGGTGACCTGGTCGCATTGCGGGAAGATGTGGGTCGTCACAACGCCCTCGACAAACTGCTGGGTGCGCTCATTCGCGTCGGTCACGAGGCCCTCGACGGGTTTCTGCTCATTACCAGTCGTTGCTCGTTCGAGATGGTGGAGAAGGCGGCCGTGTACGGCGCGTCCACCATCGTGGCCATTTCGGCACCGACGTCATTGGCGGTCGAACGCGCGGTGCTGCACGGCATGACATTGCTGGCCGTCGCCCGCCGCGACAGTGCACTGGTGTTTCACGGTGCGGAATTCGTGCAGGCTGGAGCGGTCGCGGCGACGACCACTGGAGAGCGGGCCTCATGAAGGTGGAAAAGCTGGTGCGCATGGCCAACGAGATCGCGCGCAACCTTCGCGCGCTGCCGGGTGATCAGCCCAGTGCGGCCACCGCAGCGCATGTGCGGAGTTTCTGGACGCCGGGCATGCGCGCCACCATCATCGCGCACGCCGACACTGGCGGGGCGGGGCTGGATCCGATCGCCCGTGACGCGGTGCGATTGCTGGGCATGGCCGTCGACGCGGGATAGTGCGGTTTCGTGCGGGCGACAACTGCCATTTGTACCGCAGGGTACGCGGAGGACGCAGGGGAATGCTTTGGGTATGTATCGTGTGACGCGACAGATGGGCGCCGAATTCAATGTTCCACCTTCAACGCGTCTCTATAGTCGCTCCGCGATAGTGTGGCGGCTCTACGGCAGAGAAATCCCAAAAACCAATTCTACCGCGAAGGTCGCAAAGGACGCAAAGGACTGTGGTGACGCACCGCCCAGTCTTTGCAGCTTTGCTGTGCGATGCGCACTTGCTCTCCCCGCACCAAGTGGAATATCCTATGGGCATGCCCGCGACCATCAACGATTGGACCGTCGAGATGCTCGATGCGCTGCCGGACGACGGGCAGCGCTACGAGATCATCGATGGGGAGTTGTTCGTGACGCCCGGCCCTGGTGAAGGGCATCAGGATATCGTCGGCGAACTGCACGCCTTGCTGCGCGACTACCTCATGGGCAGTGGTGTGGGCAAGGCCATGGTCTCGCCGGCCGACGTGCGACGCGGCGACCGCCGCCGGAATCGTGTGCAGCCCGACGTCTTTGTGGTT
>JANOKE010000210.1:0-6773 GCA_031419135.1 Gemmatimonadaceae bacterium | reverse complement strand
GTCGGTATGGCCTGGCGGCAGCGACAAACGAATGATCATCTCGCTGTCGTCGGCGCGTCCCGCCACAACAACTTTTCCCTGACGCCCGCCAGCGAACAGCCCCGCCGCATTGGTGAGGATCAAGCCGCCCTTCTTGCGTTCCGGATTGTGGCAGGCACCGCAACGGGCGGCAAGAATTGGTTGGATAAGCGAGTCGTACACCGGTGTCGACTCGGGATTGGCGATTCGAATGCGCGTGCGTTCTTTCTCGCCTGGAAACCCGGCCAACCGTCGAACACGCTCTGGCAAATGCTGCGTGAGGTATCCGTTGCCGCGCGACAACGTGCCGCCCAGATGACCTCCGATCACAACGGCCACAAAGAGCACACTGGCGGTGACCGCATACGGCACGCGGAACGCCACGTGACCCAAGGCCGCACGCGAGCGGAACCAGTAGCCAAGCGCGGCCAGCGAGGGAATGAGCAGGCCCATGCGTCGGTGCCAGATCAGCAACGCCGGATTGTAGCTTCCCCAGTCGGCCAATATGAGTCCCGCCAAGCCTGCGACGATGGCACTCCAGGCGCCGAGCAGCAGGAGAACCGGAATCAACGGCTGCAGCGCGCGGTGCGACGTCCATCGCCCGATACCCTCGGCGACGAGCGCCAGCACGAGCATCCCCAGCGGGAGATGTACCAAGAGCGGATGGAAACGCCCCATGAACGGCCAGAGCGACGACCCGTGGTCACCGCCCGCAAGGGACACGACGAGGAGCACGCCGAGCCCACCGGCTAACCAACGCAGTGTACGCGACATGCGCGACGTGTCAGACTTTCGTCAACTTTGTCACGCGCCCATCGTGAATCCATTCCACCACGTAGATGTTGCCGACACGGTCCACCCACAGGGCGTGCGGTGAAATGAAGCGACCCTGACGACGCTTGTCGTGCGGAATATTGGGGTATCCCTTGAGATCCGGATACGTGGTTCCGAACTGGGATTCCGATGTGAATGTGCCACCGTCGAGGTAGTCGCCGAGATCGGCAACTTTCGTGTTGGACTTATCGAATATTGAGACGCGTGCGTAGAGATCGGGCACGTACATCAAGTCGCCACGATGCAGCGTGGTACAGGGAAAACGCAGATCGGATTTGGTGACCACTTCGCCCAGGTATTTGCCTTCGAGCGTAAAGTTCACAATGCGGACGTTGCCGCGATCTGACACTTGCAGTCGCGGTGTGCCGTCGCGCGTGTCGATGCTGATCCCGTGCGGCTGGCGCAGATGGTGCGGTTCGGTGCCGCGTCCACCGAACGAGTCGAGATACTTTCCGTCTTTCGCGTCGTAGATGTGAATCCACGACTGCCCGTATCCATCGGCGACATAGAGTTTGCCGTTGGGTCCCACCACCGATTCGGTTGGACTGTATCCGCGCTCCGGTGTGTACACACCCGCGAGGTACGGCCGACCGGCCTGCCACACCACGTCACCGTCGAGCGTTGTTTTGACGACCTCGCCAAGACCCGTGTTGGCCAGATAGAGGTACTCGGATCCACCCTCCTCAGAGAGGCGCAGTCCGTGCGCGCCTTTCGCGTATGCCTGGCCCCACGACGAGAGATAGTTGCCCTGTGCATCGACCACGACAATCGCATCACGGCTCTGGTTAGCGATGTAAAACCGGCCGGCGCGATCTTCGACAATGCCATGTGTATATCCGAACTGCTTGCCCTTGGGAAGTTTGGCCCAGGCGTGGTCCATGGTATACCGGTAGTCGCCGTGCCCGAGCACCGGGAGACGTTCCGGGTGCACGCGTGATGGTGCGGGGCGAAGCGACGGGAGCGCCACGAAGGCGGCCGCACTCGCCGCCGACGTCAGAAAATCCCGGCGCGATGAACGTGAGTTGGGGCGTTCGGACATGAGCGTGAACTCGTGCAGGGGAGGGAACGCGAGCAAAAGATGTTGGCGCGCGCTGCCAAGTATGTGCTGCGACTGCAGGGACGGCAACTGAGATTGCTGGCTTGGATCGGTGTGGGTTTGGGGAACGGATTTGAACCGCGAAGGACGCGAAGGACGCGAAGGGTTAACGCAGTATGCTCTACAGATTATTGACCAGGCGCTTGATGCCGTCTTTCATGCGCAGTTCGTGGAAATTGAGCAGCAAGCCAAGCTTTCGACCGCTCAGCTTCAGGTATGAGAGAAGCTGGGCTGAGTGGATTGTATGCAGTTTCGTGATGGCCTTGCCTTCTACAATGACCGACCTCTCCACAAGCAGATCGATCCGATAGCCCACGTCGAGCCGAACGTTTCGGTACACAACAGGCAGCGGGACCTGTGTCTCCACTCGGCAGCCTCGAGTGCGCAACTCATAGGCAAGACACGCCAGGTAGGCGCTTTCCAAGAGTCCAGGTCCAAGTGCCGTATGAACCTTGATCGCAGAATCGACAATCTCCCTGCTGGTTTGTTCCAGGTCCATCGTGGTCACTCCTTCGCGTACTTCGCGAACTTGGCGGTTAAACTGGTTGGGGGGCGCCAGTATGCACGACGCCCGTCATCGCGCTGTCACCATCGCGCAACCCAAAGGTCCTGGCTCTCGGCAATGCCGAGCCTGCTTGAAGGTCGTCCGTACTCCCCGGATACTCGACGCTCGCCGCAGCGCACACCGGAGTTACCGGATCATCGCCAGCGGTGAGATCGCCAGCAGTCTCACTCCCTGGATCAGGAGGAACGGGTGGCCATTAACACGGGCAAAGTCATTACCGGAGGACTCGCCGCTGGAGTTGTGCTGAACGTCGGTGATTTTCTGACGAATTCGTACATCATGGCGGACAGGTTCAAGACGGACATGGACGCCCTCAATCCGGCGCTGATGCCGAAGATGATGGCGACATCCACCACCGTTTCGTTTATCGCGTTGGACTTTGTCCTCGGCCTGTTGCTGGTATTCACCTATGCAGCAATTCGCCCGCGTTTCGGAGCCGGTGTCGGAACAGCAGTGAAGGCCGGACTGACGCTGTGGGCGATCAGCGGAGTGACATGGTTCTTCACCGTGGCGATGGGCTTTGTCTCGATGAAGTTCTACGTCATGTCGGCGGCGCTTTCACTCGTGACCATATTGGCCGGTTCGTACATTGGCGCGATGCTGTACAAGGAAGATTGATCAGGCGTCCGTAACAGTATATGCCGCGTGGTTGCGCCGGGCTCACGCGGCCGGCGCAACCACAACGTCAAAGTCCTGCCCTTCCCAACGATCGGCGTCGGCCCAGTAGAATGTGAAGCGCACCACGACGCCTTCCGCGACTGCGTCGGTCGGCAATTCGACGACGTGCACCCCGCGTGCGATCTCATGCGACTCCGTATCGGTGAGCGTGGCCCAGTGGTCTACCGACCAACGCACGCGAGCCGGCGCCTGCAGATCCAGACGCAAGGTGCACCCATGACGCAGCGCACCAACCTGAAAGTTGAAGCGCCACACGGATACGCGCGGTGCATTGTGCTGCATGCTGTATCGGGCGTGCGCCTGCGGTGGACAATCGTACACGCTGCCCTCACGCAGCGATCGGAGCAGTTTCACGTACTCGGAATGAGCCCACACCAGTGGCATGGCGGAGCCTGCGGCCTTGCCGTTATACAGTTCACGTGATGCGATGTCCGGAGCGTCCCACACTTGCTCTGGTAGCATCGCGCCTTGGCTGGCCTGCGCACGCATCACCGCCGCAAGGTGCATCGCTTCTTCTGGCCGACCGGCGGCAATCTCGTAGTGCGCGCGTTCCCCAGCCAGTAAGGGCCAACCCCGACCGATGCCCGTACCGTCAAATGCGCTGCCGTCGGCGTGTTCGCCATACCCGTCCTCGTTGTACCGTCTCCATGTCGGACCGGTGGCCGTTTCAGTACGCAACACATGGTCAATCACTTTCACCGTATCCACCATGCGTGGATCATTCGCGGCCCGCAGGCCAAAGCGCACCAATGCGAGCGCATCGGTGCTGATCAACTCCGACGCTCGAAAGGGCGGCAGATCGGTGGCGCGATTCTTCACCGGAATCAGCGCGTCGGTTGGTGCACCGCTGTCAGCAGGCAGGGCGCTGCCAATGCGCACGTAGTACCCGGCGACCCCCAGGTGACGTGAGAGCTCGGTATTCGTGGCGTACGTCCATTGCTCGACGTTGGCGTTCCAGTCGTCGGCCGTATCGCGCAAGTAGGTGGCGAACGCATGCTGACCCGCCAGTTCGGCGAGATCGGCGGCACACAGCAAGCCGGCGATCTCCACCGCCAGCGTGAACGGCGCGTAGCCTGCATTCTCTTCCCATCGGTCCTGCTCGGTGGCCGGACCATTCAGTGCTACGTACACCGCGGCCCGCTCCACCATGTGCCAGAACTGTTCGACTTCGTCAACGTCGATGGCCTTTTCGCGGCGGGCATGATCGACCAGCAACAAGGGGAATGCTGCTTCATCCATTTGCACGCCGGTCCAGAAGGGCGTGCCGTTGAGCCACATGTTCTGGGGCCAATGCCCGTCCGGCTCCTGCGTCACGGCGAGAAAACGCAACATAGCCTTCAATTCCGTGTTGGCCCCAGCCGCAAGGAGTCCGCCGGCCGTTTCCACCATGTCGCGAGGCCACACCAGATGATATCCGCCCAGATCACCGTCGCCCTTGGAGGTACCCCACGGAACCGACAGGCTGGCAATGGCGCCGCCGTCGATGTTCATCGACATATGGGACTTCATAACCGCCATGCTGGCGCGATACAAGTGCGGTTCGGTATCGCTGGAGAGCTCGTCCAGCGCCAGCAGCGGAGCCTGCCATCCGGCCCACGCCGACATATACCGACGTTCGGTGGTGGCGAATGGATCGAACATCGACGCGCGTGCATGCATGGCGGCCGTCTCCGGATCGGCGCCAAACCCAATCGCCATAGTGAATTCACCGGCGACCTCCCGGACATCGAGTTCGGCCGCCATGGCGATATTCCCGTTGTCAGCCCGGTTATAGAGCCGGGTGATGCGTCCGTGTTCGCGCACGTCATGCCAGGCATCGTCGGGACCGACAAACGTCACCGTGCTGGGCGAAAAGCCGACGGAGCAAACCATGGCCATCACCAACGATTCCCGCCGCGCGAACAACACCGGATGGCCCCGATGGTGCCCCACCCAACCGCTGTTGCCGGCGCCGTGATTTCCCAGATGCGGACTGATCAGCAAGGTGAGCTTGTAATCATGCAGCGTGCCTGCACGCGGCGTGAAGCGCACGTGCTGGAGCACCACGTCGAAGTCGGGCGATGTGCACACGCGTTTTTCAATGACATATCGACCCTCTCGGCAACTGTTCACGAGGCGAAATGCCGGCACGCCCGGTGCGATCCATTCCACCGTGTGGTCGCAGTGACGTTTCTCCTCGGAGAAGAAGCCGTCGGCAGCGGTAACGAGCAGACACGCATCACGCAGACACGCCGTGTCGACCTCCGGATAGTAGACCTCGTTGAGAATGCCGTGGCTTACGGTAAACCACACTCGGGCACCGTCACCGATCGCGGTGCCCACGGCGTTCTTTGCGCTGGACGTCCATTTCGGGTCTACACCCGGCCAACCGGGTGCGTTGCCATTCGGCGCGCTCATGCAAGATGCTCCAGTTTCGTGTGAGTGAGTCGACCAGCGGCTGCGTCGTCCAGCATGATGCGCACGCGATTGGCGTTCTGAACAACGCGCGCCACCGGTGTTCCCGCACGCGAATCTTCCAGCGCACTATGCAACGCATCGGCCTTGCTCGCGCCAAACGCAACGATCATGATATCGCGCGCGCGCAGCAGAACCGGAAGGGACAGCGACAGTCGTGTGGTCGGCGCCTTTGGCGCGTGGCGTTCCACCACGACCGCCCGATGCTGTTCCTCCAGTGCGACGTGTCCCGGAAACAACGATGCCACGTGTCCGTCGTCGCCAACACCCAGCAGCACCAGATCCAGCACGGGCGGACTACCGGCCACCGTGTTCAGCTCCACCGCATACATGTCAGCAGCGGCCAGCAAGTCGGGGGCATCACCCGACATCGGATGCAGGTGCGCAACTGTTGCCAATGACGAGCCCGCCACCAGATGCATTGCCTGGCCAGCGTTGGAGTCAGGATGGCTGGCCGGAACCGCGCGTTCATCGCACCAGAACAGATGTACGCGATGCCACGGCAGGAGGGCCTGCGACAGTTGCGGGAGGACCGCATCGGCCACCGAGCCACCGGGAACGGCCAGCAAGCACTGTCCGCGCGCCGCGATGGCCTCGCCGACTGCGCGCGAGACGTATCGCACAATGTCCGTGACGAGAACATCGCGCGTTCCCGTGAAAATGCGTCTGGAACGAAGCACGAAGGGTAGATTGGAGCAGCACTCAACTGCGGTACTTCAACTGCAGTGGGGGTACCTCAACTGCAGTAGTTGTACCCCAACCGCAGTAGAGGTACCGCAGTTTTCAACCGCTTTAGCATTACTGCAATATACGTGAGGATTTCTATGGAAATCGGGATGGTGGGGCTCGGACGCATGGGCGCGAACATGGTGCGGCGCCTGATGCGCGGCGGACACCGCTGCGTGGCATACGACCGATCGGCCTCGGCGGTGCAGGCCTTGGTTACTGAAGGGGCGACTGGCGCGAACAGCGAGGAGGCGTTTGTCCGCGCGCTGTCTTCACCACGCGTGATCTGGCTGATGCTGCCAGCGGCATTCGTTGACAACGCCATCGATGGTCTGGTCCCACTGCTGTCGCCGGGCGATATCGTGATTGACGGCGGGAACTCGTTTTTTCAGGATGACATCG
>JANOKE010000209.1:0-2144 GCA_031419135.1 Gemmatimonadaceae bacterium | reverse complement strand
GAGATGCGCACGCCCTTCTCCGACTCGCCCCAGCCGCCCTCGTTGAGACTCAGCTCGGCGTCGATGAGTTCACGCTTGTTCTTGAGCAGCCAGTCGACCCCGTTGAACGGACCGCCGCCTTCCTCGTCGGCCGTGAGTGCGACGATGATGTCACGCTCGGGAACGAATCCTTCGCGCTTGTAGCGCAAGAGATTGGCAATCCACACAGCCGCTTGCGACTTGTCGTCACCAACGCCGCGTCCGTAAAAGAATCCGTCCTTCTCGACAAACGTGAACGGGTCCATGCTCCAGTCTTCACGCTTCGCTTCCACCACGTCGGTATGTGCCAGCAACAGGATCGGCTGGCGTTTGCCATTGCCGTGGTAGCGCACCACCAGATTCGCCTTGTGCGGTGCCGCACCGCCGACAAAGATGTCTTTCTCCGGAAACCCCGCGTCACGCAATCGCTTTGCAACCGCCTCCACCAGCGGCGTGGTGGCCCCGGTGGAGAAGCCCGACTTCACCTCGACCATCTCCTTGAATATCGAAAGGGCGAGTTGACGCTCGCGTTCGGGTGGCAGCGTGTTGGACGCGGGGCGCGGCTGGGCACTGGCGGCGACGACAGCGACGAGTGTGCAGACAATCGCGCTAAGGGAGAGGCGTTGCGGTGTCACGCATGCTTCCAGATAAAGTGAGGATTGACGAAGGCCATCGTGTCTTCGCCAAATGCGGCTTGCCGTTCACGGTGAGCGAAAACAGGGTCATGGTGGGGCCTCACCGTGGGGAAGACTCTGGGGAAAACCTACCGTCAGAAGGGTGTCGGGGCCATCGCGTGGTGGAAGGTTGGAACGGTGCTACTTCGCGATCATGAACGTCACATCGCCTGCGCGCACCAGCACCCGATCTTTGCCCTGCGTCGTTCGAACCCCACCACCGGCGCGCATGGTGCGTACGCTGTTCACGACGGCGGTGAGACGTGAAGGATCGGCCGTTGCCGTGTTGTGTGCCGGCAGCAATCGATGCAGCGATGGTACCAGCGCTGCCAGCCGCGTCATGGATTGCTCGTAGGCGGCGAGATCGGTACCAGGGGAGAACAGCCAGATGGTGGAGTCGTAGTACGAGTCACCGGTCCAGAGCAGTCCATGCTCAGGATCCAGCAGCGCGATGGCGTCGGGTGTATGACCGGGTGCTGCGAGAATGACCAGCTTCCGGTTGCCCATGTCGATCGTATCACCGTTGGCAACGCGACGCGTGATTGTAAACGGGCGCGATCGGAACGCGGCAGTGTCGACACCCGCCGGTGGCAACCCGCAGAAGCTCCCGGCCTCGACTTCGTCGGCGATGTCGGCGTGGGGCCGCCCGCGTTCCTTCTCGCGCGTGAATGGCGTGTCGAGGCCAAGAATATCGGTGAACTCGTAGTTCGCGCCCACGTGATCGAAATGCGTGTGCGAGTTGAGCACGGTTACCGGAAGTTTCGTGAGTTGCTCAATGGTGGGACGCATGGGCACCAGTCCAATGCCCGCATCAAACAGCAGCGCGCGCGTGGTGCCCACGATGAGATACGAGATGGCTTCCTGAAACTGGCGCGTCTCGACCAACGCGTATACATCGGGTTCCACGCGATAGACGGTAAACCAGTCGCTGGTCACGTCCACGCGCTCGAGTGCCGCGTTGGCGGGGCGGGGCAGGGAAGCACACCAGGACGTCGCGGAAGTGGTGGTTATGGAGGTCGCGGTATTGCTGACGCGCAGCGCGGGCTTTGAATCGCACGCCACCAGCACTCCGCTGAGCAGTGCGGTGAGCGCAACCGCAACGGTACGACGGCACAGGAAATCAGTCATGGCCGCAAGCTACGCTGCTGGCCTCAAAGTGCCACCGACGGTGCACCGCTCGCCGGGTGTTGCACCGGGTTTTAGACTTCGGTCATATGGGCGATCGCGCACGGATTCTGGTAGTGGCGGCGACGGCGCGCGAACTCGCCGTACCAAACGGCTGGCTTACGCTGCAATGTGGCGTGGGACCTGTCGACTCGGCGGCCGCTACGGCGAACGCAATCGCCGCGCATATGCCGACGGCCATTCTGCAAGTGGGTATCGCCGGTGCGAGGCGGCGTCGCGCGTTGGCGCCTGCGTCGCTGGTGATTGGCGGTGAGGCTTACTACTGCG
>JANOKE010000208.1:0-3981 GCA_031419135.1 Gemmatimonadaceae bacterium | reverse complement strand
TGCCGCGACAACGGCCGACGCGCCGGACCAGACCGCCCCACCGCCCGTCGTCACGCAAATCTTCCGCTGCCGCCTGCGCAGCCATCCTCGCAGCGCGCGCGAGTCGGCCTCATACTTCCCGTACCGTGATTGAATTTCCTTCTCTGAAGCGGCGGCCTGCGTCAAGCCTAGATGTTTGATTCTTAAGTAAGGTTACTATTGGTGAGCACGATGTCCTCCAAGCCGTACTTCCATGTGAAGACGACGGGGTCCTCATTGAGCGCGTCGAGATGTTGCGTGATGCGCGCCGTCAACTCCGCCGGCGAGTCCGCCCGAATCCCGCGGAGCAGCGTGCGCGCCAGCTTCGAGAAGAATATCTCGACGAGGTTGAGCCAGGACCCGTGTTTCGGCGTGAAGATAAACTCGAACCGATTCGGCACCGTGCCCAGATAGGCACGCGTTTCCTTGGAGGTGTGGGCCGAATGATTGTCCAGCACCAAGCGAATCTTCCAATCCGGCGGATAGGCGGCATCGGCGTCTTGCAGCCACGTGACGAATTCGCGGCTGCGATGCCGGGGCTCAATGCGTGCCAAGACTTTGCCGGTGAAGAGATCAATGCCACACAAGAGCGACAGCGTCCCATGCCGGATGTATTCCGCGTCGCGCTGAAACGTCGCGTGTTTGCCGGGGACCGGCGGGAGGTCGGGGGACGTGGTCTGGAGTACCTGAATGCCGGGCTTCTCGTCATAGGAGAGGACGGCGACGAACACCGGCGTGGGGGGCACGTCCCCCGGCGACACGGCGGCGGCCGCCGCCCGGAGCATCTCAACCTGCTTGTACACGCACAGGACGTTGGCCATCTTCGTGGCGAAGTCCGGATCGCGCCGTTCCAAGTAGTACGTAATCTTGTGCGGCTTGAGCGCCTGCGCGGCGAGGAGTTTGGACACCGTCCCCCGGCCGAGCTTCAGCAACGACGGGTGCCCGGCGGCGGTGCAGTGGCGGCGCACGTGCTGGGCGAGCAACCGCGTGGTCCACAACTCTTCCGCGTAGCCGAGATCTTTCGGCTTCTGGCAGGCCAACGCGGTCACCCACGCGCGCGCATCATCCGGGATCGTCCGCGGCCGCCCGGCGCGGGGCAAGTCCACCAGCGCCGCGCGCGCCCCGACCTGCAAGGCGCGGTTGAGCAGATCGTTGACTTTGACCCGATTGGTGCCGAAGCGCTGCGCGATCCGCGTCACGCCGTCGCCAGCCGCGGACGCCAACAACATGCCGGCGCGCATCACCTGCACAGCCGGCGCCGTGCGCGACGTGCTGAGGGTCTGCAAGGCGGTGCGGGTCTCCGCATCCAACACCAACGACGGCTTTCGACTCGTGAACGGCACGGCGCACCTCCTCGACCACCGGGACGACCAGCGGGATCGAGCAGGAACGTAACCGTACTACATCAATAATGTAAGTCTATTTTGGAATCGAACATCTAGCGAGGGATGCTCGGCGGCCAAGAGTGTTCTGCGTCCAGCCCGGCGACGCAGGCAAGAGACACAGGAGTCTACCGCGACCGCGGCCGAGTCCGAGCGCCAAAACGCCGAGTTCAGGATGAGCCACGAATGCCTCAATCGCGTCCGCGTTTTGGAGGATGAGATTCGAGACAACGCTGTTCGCCACGTTACCCGCATTGAGCCAGAGCACCTTCGGCGGCGGTCCGCGCAGCACGCTGAGCTTCACGAAGTCCTCATCCTTCGTGACGAGGACACACTCGTTGGCAACAGCGAGGTGCCTGAGATCCGAGGCATCGCCGAGTCCGAGTAACCGCACATGCAGAGACTCGTGGAATCGCGGGGCCAATGCCCGAACCAATTGCTCCGACAGATTCTCGTCGAGCAGAAACCGAACGGCCACTACGCCGCCGGGATGGCCTGCAAGCGCCGCTCACGCTCGGCCGCGAAGGCGAAGCAGGCAAGGATGTCCTCATGAGCGAGTTGCGGGAACTCCTCGCGCAGCTCGGCCTCGGACATCCCGGACGCCAGATACCCAAGCACCTCGCCCACCGTAATGCGCGTGCCGCGCACACAGGGCTTGCCGAAGCGAATGTCGGCGTCCGCGGAGATACGGTTCAGGAGGTCCATATCTCCGGATCACCGCGCTTACCGGTCAGCGCGAAGAACTGTGAACGCATGTCGGCATCCGACCGCCAGAGTGCGTCGAGCACGACCTTGATACTCGTGCGACCGCCCATGCCGGGGTGGAAGTACTCCGTGGCGGCCAGACGATGCATATCGAGAACACGCGCACTCGAACCTGACGCCGAGTCGTCAACGAGCGCGAAGAGACGCGCAGGCTCCGCGTCCAGAAGATCGCGCGCAGTCAGTTCGTCGCGAACGGTCTTGAGGATGCTCGATTCAAACGACGACCACGTAAGCACCGTCCCCGAAGGCCCGATGGCCTGCGCGAGTGAACGTGCGAATGCTGCATTGGGCCGCACGACTACACGCTTCGTGGGGAAAAGCAAAGCCCGCCTTTCGGCGGCCTTGCACCCTTGGCCGAGGCCTTGGGGGGATGTGACTCTACGTTCGCAGAACCTCATCGCAACGTCAAGAAGTCAAATTCACGCACCCGTCGGTGTCGTAGGGCGCACGGTCAGCAGGTCGGTGTCGTTCACGGGCCTTACGTCGCTCGAATCGAGTGCGATCACGGCTTGAGCATGGCCCGACACGGTCGCGAATTCGACCTCGAACTCACTCGGGGAGTAGAGCAGCACAATGGCGCCGAGGTCCCCTGCGCGAAGTCCCGCGGCGGGGATATCGCGTACCAAAACGACGGAGTCCAGCTCGCGGAAGGCTGTCATCATGTCGAGGCTACCGGAATTGCGGTGACGAGTCGTGGTCGGCGTTCACCGTGACGAACAATCCAGACGGTGAGGACACCGCCGACGCGGCCAGTGGGACCCCGAATGATACCACGGACATGGTACTTCTGTCCAAAACCCGTCGATTCGGTTAGTTCGGCGTCTGCGCTAAGTGCGAGTTCGAGCAGACTGAGTCTGCAGTTCCTCCCACTTGGATGCCTTGAATCCGAGCCGGGTAAAGAACCGGGCCTTCGTTTGGCCAACCATATGGGTCGTGGACAACAGGTAGTCCTGAATCTTGACCGAGTCGGCCACAGCGAACTGCGCGCCAGGCATTTTCATAGGGCGTCACGTAGAGACCTGTGCGTTCGCGCGGACACGCCGACGATAACGAACTTCCCCACGATCATTGTCACCAAATCATCGCGTGGCCGGACATTCCAACGCGAAGAGGGCGCTGGTCCCATGAAACTCAGCTACTATCCTGACACAGACTCGCTCTACATCGATCTGTCAGGGCGCGATAGCGTGGAAAGTCGCGAAGTCGCGGCCGACGTGGTGCTGGACTTCGACGCGGTTGGAAATTTGGTCGGCGTCGACATCGATCATGCGAGCGACAAGGTCGAGCTGGGTCGACTTTTGCTACAAAGTATGACCGACGAGATCGAACGGACGGTGGCGTAGTCGGTCCGTTCAGCAGTCTCAGGCCTTGGGTGTCATCTCGAGCATCACTCGCTGAGCCTTTCGATCATATCGCGCGCTGACCGCACGCAGTCCCTTCTTGCGCTGCGCCGCATCGCGACGACGCGCGGCAGGGATTTGCGCGAGAATCGCGGCGTCACTGAGTTGCCGGCCAGCCATGAATCGCCTTCCACTGTGCGTGCAGGAACTCCACATGGTCCTCGATCAGCCGCACGGCCACCGCAGAAAACTTAACCTATCTGTTGGGTTTACTGCCAGACCCGACTCGGCGAAGGGGCCCGGCGGGTGGAGGTGCTTCATTGCACTGAGGCCAGTCTTGCACCAGTCCGTTACGAATCGCTTCATCTTTTCAGCGCACTCAAAATCGCCAGTATCGGAGCTGTGCACCAACCACGCGAGCTCGTACCAAGATCACGCCGGACTTGACGCTGCGCTCCAGTTCAGGCTAGCGTCAC
>JANOKE010000207.1:0-2260 GCA_031419135.1 Gemmatimonadaceae bacterium | reverse complement strand
GAGGGAACGGCATTCGCG
The DNA here is from genome assembly GCA_031419135.1 of Gemmatimonadaceae bacterium. GTDB lineage: Bacteria > Gemmatimonadota > Gemmatimonadetes > Gemmatimonadales > Gemmatimonadaceae > Gemmatimonas. The sequence goes on along the minus strand of JANOKE010000207.1, from coordinate 2,242 downwards.
CTATCGATCGGCGCCCGCATCATGGGCCCGCGTGGACCGGACGCCAACACCATGGAGCACCTGCTGGGCACTGACAGCCGTAACCCGGCCGCCAAGCATCGTATTCTCGAGATGTACGAGGAGCACGGGTTTAAGCCACCGAATACGCCTGCGATGGCGTTGCACCGTGGCCGCATCGATCTGCTCCAGCAACATCTCGACCAAGATCCAACGCTGCTTACCCGCACGTTCACCCTGGAGGAGGTGTTCCATCTCGCGCCCGCCTGCCATTCGACCCCGTACAGCGCGCAGGGAACGCCGCTCGACGGAACGACACTGCTGCACATGGCGGTCTATTTCGACGAGCTCGAGATCGGGGAGTGGCTCCTTGACCGCGGCATGAATCCCGATGCTCCCGCTGCGGTGAATCGCGACGGCATCCGCGGCTACACCGCGCTCTTCTCGACCGTCGTGTCGCAGCACAACTTCTGGGTGAACTACGGGAAAGGACAGCCGGACGACGCGCGCTTCACCACGCTGTTGCTCGATCGCGGCGCCAACCCGAACGCTCGCGCGTCGCTGCGGCACCGTCTTGAGGAAGGGCACGGCGGTGGGCCGCTTCGCGACTACCCCGACGTCACGCCGCTCGGCTGGGGTGACCAGTTTCCGATGAAGGTATTCGTGAGCCGCGAATCGATGCGGCGAATCGAGGCTCTGGGAGGCGGACGATGATCTGAAATGCGGATTTTGACGCCACAACCGTCTCACTATTGCGCGATCCTTGTCGCGACTGCGAATTTCGCACAGTCGTCCGTGCCAGGTCCTCCATCTCCCATCGTGGTGAGTGTGTCATGCGAACTCCTCTCTTCCTCGCGCTGCTCGTGGCGTCTGCCGTGCCGGCAATTGCCCAAGATCCTGACTCCGCGGCTCGAGCGGGAGCGGCCGGTGCCGGACGGGGCGGCGGCGGGCCTCGTCCCTATGATCGTGTCATCACCGCCGAGGCGAAGACCAAGCGTGGGCTGATGAACGTTCACCGGATCGGTGACCGGCTCTTCTTCGAGATCCCGCGCCGTGAGCTCAAGAAGGACCAGTTGCTGATTGGTCGCTACGCCCGCGCGGCCGCACCCGAAGGTGGACGCGGTGGCGGCAACACGCAGTACGCGGGCGACCAGTTCGCCGAACGCACGCTCCGCTGGGAGGTGATGGGAAATCGTGTCATCCTGCGGGGACCCGAATTCGCCATCACGTCAAGCGATACCTCAGCGTCGGTGCTGCGTGCCGTCGAGAACGCGAACTACGCGGCCGTCATCGCCTCGTTCAACATCGAAGCGTGGGGGCCCGACAGCGCGCCGGTTATTGACGTCACGCGACTCTTCACGACGGCCATCCCGGAGATTCAGGCAATCCCCGGCACGATCGACGCCACTCGATCGTTCATCGACAGGCATCTCGCATTTCCCGACAACATCGGGATCGAGGCAACGCAAACCGGGCTTGCTCCTGCCGCCGCACCAGGCGGTGGAGGAGGAGGCGGCGGTGGTGGTGCGCCGGCCGTACGTCCGCCCAGGAGCGTCATGGCGCACTACAGCATTGTGCGACTTCCGGAAGTCCCGATGATGCCGCGCCGCTTCGACGAACGCGTCGGTTTCTTCTCCAGGCAGACCACCGACTTCGGTACGAATGAACATCGATCCGCAAGCCGTCGCTTCATCACCAGATACCGTCTCGAGTGCAGCGAGCGACGCAGCGGCAATCTCTGTTATCCGAAGAAGCCGATCGTCTACTATGTAGATCGCGACACACCCGAGTGGCTCAAGAAGTTCGTGCGCGCCGGCATCTTCGAGTGGCAGGTGGCGTTCGAAGCCGCTGGGTTCAAGGAAGGCATCGTCTCGGCCGACCCGCCATCACCTACACAAGATCCCGATTGGTCGCCGGAAGACGTCCGTCACACGATGATCCGCTGGCTGCCATCCACCACGGAAAACGCGGTTGGCCCGCACGTGGGCGACCCGCGCACCGGCGAGATCCTCAACGGCTCGGTGCGCATGTTCCACAACATCATGAACCTGCAGCGGTCGTGGTACTTCACGCAGGTGTCACCGCTCGACCCTCGTGCGCGCAAGCTGCCGATGCCGGATTCGCTGATGGGTCGGCTGGTCCAGTTCGTGGTCGCGCACGAAATCGGTCACACGTTGGGCCTCCAGCACGACCAGATCGGCAGTTCCACCTATCCGGTCGATAGCCTCCGCAGCAAGACGTGGCT
>JANOKE010000206.1:0-20705 GCA_031419135.1 Gemmatimonadaceae bacterium | reverse complement strand
GATCAAGGCGGTGGTCGATGTCAGACGCGCGATCACTTGTACCCTCACGAAACCGGCGACACTTGGATCGAATTCGATTCCATGATCAATGTGCGACCGGGACAGGGCAATCGCAGTCGCGGTGTTGACAGTGAGATTGTCCGTGCGGGCATTCGCCTCGTTCTCTCGGCGCTCGTGCGTGACTCATGACATCGGCCCCGCTGCATCACCGCAGCCTCAGCGATCGCTGGGCTACATTTTCGCTGGTGGAGCAACTCGGCAACGTCGGCAGCGAGGTTGAGCGGACAATACGCGCACAGTCATCTGGAGACGCCGTGCGTTTCGATGGAGCCCTTGCGCGTGCGTTGGAGCTCTTTGATTTGACCGCTGCCGACGAGCGTTGGCGCGGAACGCGCCGTGGGGAGATTCTGCGAGCGCGCGAGGAGTTCTGTCGCGTGTTCTTCGATCCAACCGTCCACGCGCAGTCTGCCGAGGGCCTTCAGCGCTGTTTCTTGCACTTTGCGCTGGCGGCGAATCGACGTCGATCGTCTCTTCGCACGACGCCGTGACCGGACCATCGCCGATCGACCTGCCCAGTAGTGATTCCACATTGGTTGCGGCGGCATGATGCGCCATCTTGTGGCGCACCGGGACGTGCCGCGCCATACTTCCAACGACCCCGATTGAAGGCCGTCAGCGCCGGGTGGCGATCCTGCCATCGCATCTCAACATCCTCCCGGTAGGCGGGCAAACCCCATTCACCCGGATGGTATCATGACGCTGGCACTGAATCTCCCCCTCGATATCCCGTGGAAGCGCATCGCAATTAGCGAGGACATGATTGCGCGCTCGGTTTTGGACGGTGCGCCGCCGCGCTGGCGTTCTTCATTGATAGTGTTTCAATACCAGCCCGAGGAAGAGTTCCAAACGTACGAAGGCATGACCGTGTCCTACCTGAAGGTCATCGCCACGCTGACCGGGTTCCAGCCCGACGGCGACGAGGTCGGGCTGCGCGACCGCCGCGCGCACAGCGCCTGGTTCGATCCGGCGGTGATCGAACAGTACGAGAGACTGGTGGACGAGTATTACGCCTGCTACGGCGCCATCCTCGAAGTGGTGATCCTCCCCGCGGGCACGCCCGAAGAGGTGCGTCGCACGCCCCTCTCGCGCTATCCGTACATCTCCGAGTTCGAGCCGAAGAAGCGCGAATTGTACGAGTTGGTGTCCGACACGGGCGAAGTCATGTCGCGCTCGCTCGAAAGCGTGCAGGTGCGCAAGGGCGCGTCGACGACCGATGGGCACGAGGTAATGGACAGCGTCTCGCTGAGCGCCGAAGCAACGGGCTCGGCGCCGGTGGGCGAATCTGGAGCCAAGGTCGGCGCGACGCTGGGCGCGAGCACGACCCACGGCACGCGCGATTTGAGCCAGCAGGAAATAAGCAACGTGCGCACGACCGACGCCGGACGCGAGATGCGTGAAACCTTCTCGCATACGACGCAATTGACGCAGATGTACCACCAACTGAACTCATATCATCTGGGCACCAACCGCGCGATGTTCTATGTGCTGCCGCGCCCGCACATCGTGGAAACGCCGCGCACGTTTGTCAACGGTCCGCGCGTGCTGGAGGGCATCCAGGAGTTTTTCCTTGTGGTGATGCGCCCGAAGGATATGAAGGAGATCTGCGTCGAGGCGTATCTGGAAACCGCGCACATCGCGGCGGAGCCGGTGCTGGACTACGAGCGAGGCAGCGACACGCTCCCGCTGAATATGACGCTCAAGGCACCGCGTCCCGACACGACCATTCTCAATGATTACGCAGAGGTTCAGTTGCCGGGAGAGGCGACGTATGTGCCGCCCGATGGCTGGGAGGTGGACATTCACGACGAGCCGAGCGGCAGGCGACCATCATCGCAAGCAACGCCCGTCGCGCCCGGTGGAACGGCGCAGCCAGTAGAAAAGCGCAATCCGGCGGGCTGGGAGGAACTGCAGCGCAGTGGTGACGGCATCGTCAATTTCATAGTAGACGCGCGCAAAGACATGGTCAAGCTGACTGCCACCATCCGCGCCATGTTCATTGATCGCACTTTTCCGCACCCGAACGAGTTTCACGAAGGATGGATCAACTGGCTGGTGCGTATCTTCATCCGACGCAAGACGCCGGTCGTCGTCAGCAACAACTCAAGCCTGTGGCTGACGGGGCGCTATGTCAGTTCGTGCCCGACCGACGTCAGGGCGCGCATGGCCGAGGGCGACTTCGTCGTCTGGGAGCACCCGCTGGAAGCGGCGGGCAGCGCGAGGGTCGGCGCTGATGTGCGCATGGACGTGGTCAGCGCGAACCGGTTGCGCGCCGAGATCGGCAGGCTGCTGCTGGCGAGCCGCAACCACCGCGCGCGCTACCGCCCCGGCACCGTCAAGTTTTGCGACGCGCAATTCATTGCCCGCACGATTGGCACGCTTATCCGGCGCGCGGGGCATGAGGATAACGTGACGGCCGCCTCGCTGTCCGGACTGGACGCCGCGCTCGCGGCGAAGCTTGCGAAAAGCGGCGCGCCCTCGCGGGGGCGCGTCTTGCAGATGAGCCTCGAAGAAAGCGCCGACCGCCTTGATCTGACGCACGATGAAGCGTTGCGCCTGCGTCGCGCCGCGCTGGGGCTGGCCGGCAGCGCGCCCGCAGCGGCTGCCAAGTGGCGGCGGCCCGTCGCGCCTACGCGCCCGCCCGATTCCGGCGACGCGCCTACGCCGACCAAACCGGCAACGCCGTTGACTCCGCCGCGCAAGCCCGGCGGGCGCGGCGGCAGCTCAGGGTAGAGGCGCGCCCATGGCGTGCGAATCGAACAAGTTCTATTTCATCAAGGGCGACCAGTTTTACAGAGCCGATGTTGACGCACAGGGCAAACGCATTGCCAGCACCGATACTCTCATCTCGGTGGACGAGGGCGCACCCTGCCTTGTCTTGCTATACCTCAACCATAGGCTGCTGTCGGGTGACGGCAAGTCGCCGATGGGCGAAAACGAGTTCGCGCAAGAAATCCTCGGACTGGTCTATGACAAACTGTACGACCGCTACGGCGCCAACACTGATGCCTTGCGCGATGCAATCCGCCGCACAATCGGCAATCACCCGGCGGTCGTCTCTGCCTTCTATCACGGGATTCATCCCGAAGAAGCGCAAGCCATCTGGGGTCCGATCGAAGTAGGGGACGCCGTTCAAAACGAGACGCCGCCCGACCAGGCGGCGACCCAGCCGGCCAACCTGATGGTCGGGACGGAGGCGACGCAGGGCAAAGGACCGGTTGGCAGTACCGGTGGCGGGAACGCGACGAAGTTGGGCGGTACGGCGGGCGGCGCGGCGGCGGGCATAGTCGGCGGCAACCCCGCGAGCGAAGGTACGGGCAGCACGCCGCAGAACGGCGGCAAGAGCGGCGCCGATCCGGTACTGCTTGCGAGCGGCTCGTTCTACCACCAGGCGGTGGACCTGGAAACCGCCGGGCGCGGTCTGAACTTCCGCTTCATGCGCACGTACATGAGCCGCATGCTGTACAAGGGTCCGCTCGGCTACGGCTGGGATCATTGCTACAACCTGTGGCTGCGGGAGGTGCAGGAGATCGAGCCTGGCGGCATGTTGGTCAATGCGGTCTATCGTTCCACCGGCGAACTGCGCGAGGACAAATACACCCAGATCATCTCGCAGCCGAGCGGTGACCTTCCGCCGCTGAGTGGGTTTGCGGATGCCCTCTTTGCCGGCCCCGGTGGCTTTTTTGATCGGCTGGAACGCTCCGGCAGACGCTATATCCTCGAAACGCCGGCGGGACTGCGCGTCGAATACGGCGACAACCTGTTCGTCACGCGCATCGTGGACCGCAACGGCAACACGCTGACGTTCGACTACGACGGGTTTCTGCTGACCGCCGTCACCGACCCGGTCGGCAAGCGCTTCCAGTTTCGGTACGACGCGCTCAACCGCATCGTTGCGCTGCGCGACGAGACCGGCAATCGTGACGTGCGCTACTTCTACGGCGACAACGGCGACCTCGAAGAGGTGGACCTGGTCCTGGGTCCCGACTGCTTGATGGGCACAGATTACCGCTATTCAGGTCCCGATCTGCCCTTCGCGCTACAGCACAACCTCATTGAAATCATAGACGCCAAGGGCGCGGCGCAGGTCTTCACGGAGTACGGTGTAGACCCGGGCTCCGCGGACTACAACCGTGTCGCCCGTCAGCGCTCCGCGGACGGCGAGTACCGTTACGCTTACGACCGAGTCGAGGAATCGGACGTGGACCCGAATGTGGATCCGGTCAACGTGCCGGTCGCCGCGACCGCCGTCACCTATCCCAACGGGCACGTTATCCTGCACTGGTTCAACCCACAGGGCAACGTGGTGCGGCGCACGGAGCGCGTGTTGAGCGCGACGGGCGTCATCGAGCCGCTGGTAGCAATCTATCGCTACAACGCCGACGGCTTGCTTGTCTCCGAACAGCGCCCGGATGGCGCGGTCACCGAGTATCACTACGAACGCGAGGCGTTCGTCGCGCGGCGCGGCAACGCGGAATCGGCGACTGCGGTAGAGCGCCTGACGTTTGGCAACCTGTTGCGGATCGTGCAGATGCCGCGCCCCGGGCTGGGCGAGGTGCGGAATATCGTGATGGAGTACACGTACTTGCCCGGCACGACGCTCGCCTCCATTCAGCGCGGTCCGTTCTATGCAGATCCGCTGGGGCGCGAGCTCGCGGGACAGCGCATCAACACCGTCTTCTACGAATTCGACGCGCGTCGCAACCTGGTGCGCTCCCGCACGCCGCCCGTCACGCGCGCCGACGGCACGACGCAGGCGGTGTCCGAGTGCCTGAGCGATTATGACGTGCTGGGTCGGCAGACGACGACGGTCTGCGGTGGGCGCCGCGACACCTTTGCGTATTTCGACGACGTTCTCCGCTCGGGCTTCCTGCGCGAGCAGGTGGCGGACGTTGGCGGAGTCGCACTGCGCACCGCCTACGATGTGGACGCGCTTGGGCGCGTCACGCGCATCCATTCGCCGCACGGCGCGAACACCGAATTCGAGTACACGCCGTTTGACGCACCGCATACGGTGCGCCCTGCCTTTGCGCCCGGCGCGGCGCGTCCCGAAATTCGCTACAGTTTTGACAAGAACCGGCGCTTGGTACGCGCCGTCGAGACTGTGCTGGACTCCGACGGCACGCTACATCCCGACGGCGCGCTCGCCCAGGCGTGGCGCTACGACAGCTACGGGCGACTAATCGAGCAGCGCATTGGACCCGCAGCGCGAATTGACCAACCGGGCGGCGCGCGCGCCGTGCGAAGCGTCTATAACCAGGCGAGCCAGATCGAACGGGAGATAGATACGCTCGGCCGGGTGACGTTGTGGCGTTACGAGGAGCGCATGCTGCCGGTCGCCGTCACGCGCGCGCGGGGCACGGCGGTCGAAACGACGCGTCGCGTGCGCTACGATCGCTCGGGCGACGCCATCGCCGTGACCGACGGCACAGGGCAGGTGACGCAGGTCGGCTATGATGCCTTCAGCCGGGCCTGCCGGGTGGTCACGCCCGACGGCGACATTTTTGAAAGCGAGCATGACGCGGGGGGGCGGGTCATCCGCCGCCGCCTGCGCGGACCGCACCCGGACACAGGCGCGCTGACGTTATGGTCGGAAGCAGAACTGCAATATGACGAACTGGGGCGCGTGATCGAATCCAGCGATTACCTGTTCGTGCCCGGCACCGTGAGCGACGTGAGCGGGGCGACGCCGGTGCGCACCCGCTATGTCTATGATGCGCTGGGGCGTGTTGAGCGGATAATGGACGCCGTCGGCGAGGCGTGGCGCATGACGCATGACACGCTGGGGCGGCTCGTCGCGGCAGAAGGTCCCGACGGCACGCGAACCGAGACGCGCTTTGACGATGCGGCGCGCACGGTCAGCCGTACGCGCGTGCAGCGCGGCGCAGACGGTACTGGGCAGACGGTGCTGCTGACCGAAGAGACGCGCACCCGCTTCAACGAACGCGGCTTGCTGACTGAAGCAGTGGACAGTCTCGGACGCGCATGTGCATACGCCTACGATTCGCGCGGCTTGCGCCAGCAGGAGATCATGCCCGACGGGCGCGCCGCGCAGTGGCAGTATGACCTGTTCGGTCAGCCGGTCGCGGTTGCCGGGCGGCTCGGAGCGGAGATGCTGGAAGCGGCGACCGCGTACGATGCGGTGGGCAACGTCGTGCGCCTGCAAACGCCTTCGGGCGATGTCATTCTCCAAGCGTATGATGCGCTCGACCGCATAGTGCGCGTCGAGCGCGGCGACGGCGGGGCGCGCGCGTATGCCTATGATGCGGAAGGTCGCTGTACGATGGCGCGGGACGAGAACGGCGTGGTCGTGCGCAGCCATCACACGCCCGGCGGCTTGCTCGCCAGCGAAGAAGCGGACCTGACGGGGTTCGTGGCGCCTCAGGAATCGCCCGGATATCTCCCGGCACCGGTTCGCGCCCGCACGTTCACCCATACGCCAGGCGGCGCACCACGAGCCATTACGGACAGCCAGAGCGAAGTGCGCTATGCTTTCGATTCGCTCGGACGCATGCTGGAGACGACCAGCAACGGGCTGCGCGTTCGGTACGGGTACGATCTGCTCGGACGTCGTACCCGCGTGCGGTTTCCGGGCGGGCGCGAGTTGGCGTATGACTATGCCGCGAGCGGGTTGAGCGCCGTGCGGCAAGTGAGCGTCGGCGCAGACTACCCGGGAGATGCCAGCCAGCCCGCCGCGCGGCGACTGCTTGGCTTTGCACGCGCAGGTGCGAGCGCCGTCGAAATCGGATTCGGCGACAGTCATCGCGCGCGCATCCATCACAGCGCGGACGGGCGCGCCGCCGCCACAGACTGGACGCGCCTTGCGGATGGCGCGAGCCTGCGCGTCGAGCGGGCGCTATATGGGTCGCGCGGCGAATTGCGCCTTTTGCAAGCCGATGGCGTGACGCGCACATTCGCATACGACGATCTGTACCGCCTAACGAGCGCGCGCGACACGAGCGGAGTGGCGGCGCTCGATGCGCCCGCCGCGCTGGCGGGCAACGGCGCGCCGGCAGAGGGCATCGCGGCGGCGCTGGCGGCGGGAGCGCCGGCGGCGCGTCTGTTCGCGTACGCACTGGACCGCAACGGCAGCCGACTGCACAGTCTTAGCGCGAACGGCGCATCACAGGAGACCGCGTACGTGCGCGCGGCGGATGAACGCTACGCCGCCGTGGGCGCGCGCGCGCAGGTGTACGATCGCGCCGGCAACTTGCTGGACGACGGCGAACGCCAATACCGCTATGACGCTTTCGGGCGGCTGTGCGAGGTCAACTCTCTCGCTGGACGCATTGAAGTCGTGCGAGACGCACTGGGGCGTGCCTGGCGCTGGCGCATGCCGGATGGCGAGCGGGAGGTGGTGTTCGACGGCTTGCAGCCAATCGAGTGGAGACTTAACGGTGTGCCTGACGCGCAGTCGGTTCCGCTGGGCGCGCTGCACCAGATCGCGCACGTAGCGTCGGGCAACGCCGACTGGTTCCCGCTGATTGACGCGGGCGGCTCTGTGGTCGGCTGGCTCGATCCAAACGGCACGCCGCAGGCGCGCGCCGAGTACGACCCGTATGGGAACGTGCTGTCGCGCAGCGGCGAGTGGCCCGCGCCGTTCGGCTTCTCCGGCTATTGGCAGGACGATATCAGCGGCATCTGTCATCTGCCGGCGCGCGCGTACCTGCCGCGCGACGGGCGCTTCCTCCAGCGCGACCGCAAGGGCTGGATAGATGGGCCCAACGAGTATGCTTACGCGCGCAACGCGCCCGGCACTCTGACCGATGCGCTCGGCTTTGAGGCAAAGATCAACTGGGGCGTGGCGGGTCTCGGCATTAGCAGCAAGCTGCTGATGGGGCTGGCGCTGGTGACGGGCTTGACGGCGTTAGTGCGCGGCGGCTGGATGTCCAAAGGCGCGGTAAGGTGGATCGGTCTGGGCATCATGGGTCTGGCGGGGCTTGGAGGCTTTGTGAACCGCCGCAATCAGGCGCTGGGCGTCGGCGAGGAGGATTCGGTGGACATGTTCCTCAAGTCGGCAATCCTCGGCATTGGCGACATCTTCGGCTTGACCTCGGCGCTGGAACTCGCCGCCGGTGAGAACTTGGCGACGAACAAGCCACTCACGTCGGAGGAGAAAACGAAAGCGGTCGAGAACGTGGGGCTTGCCGTCTTTGGCGTCCCGATCGGCATGGCGGGAGCGCGCTTGGGCAATTTCCTGGGGCTGAAGTTCCCGCGCCCAGCGGCGAACGTGCCAACGCTGAGCAGCGGCGGACCCGAAGTGCCATCGGGCAGCGCGCCGCCGCCTGCCGAGGCGCCCGTCGCGCCGACTGCGCCGGTGACGCCCGCCGCGCCGCGTGCGCCGCACCGGCTCCAGGAAAGCCAGCCCGGCCAAGAATTGCCCAGACTAGTGCTGGGTTCGGATGACAACATATCGTTCGCGAGCAACCTGCGGATGCAGAGCGAATTGGGAGGCACGCACGTGCCAGCCGGAAATGGACCGGGATCGCTGAGCAATGCAAGCACGGCAATATACACCGCGCACGGTGTCATTCCCGAGAACGCTACTGCAGCGACAGGCATCGCAATCAGTTTCGGAAATCACAAGCTCCAGTTGAGTTCCAAAGAGTTCGCGGGTTTCCTGTATTACACGCTCGGCTGGCGCGGCGGCACAATGCGGCTCCATGCTTGCGGCACCGGTCTCTATTCCAACATTTTGCGCGGCGGGTTCGCCGAGTTGGTGGCACTTGAACTCAAGGTGCTCGGCGCACCGACGAAGATCATCGCGCCCAAAGGCGCTTCGTCAAATGCCACCGCTCCGCTCGGCCTGCCCGTGGTATGGCCCCCTGGCGAGACTCAGCCGCTGCCGACCGGACAGGGGTGGGAATACTCTAAACCTTAACAGCGGAGCGCGCGCTATTTAGCACGACAGCCAAACCATGGTATCGGCTGTTCTCCGCCGACGGCTGGGAGGGCTCGACATCCTCGAGCACCCGAATCCCGCCAAGTATCCGAAGCAGATGGTGCTGGTGGTGGGGAAGGATCACGATGCCCAACGGCCATCAAAGACCGACGAGTGAATATCCGGTTGTCATCCGGGGACCTGCACGACATCCAAGCACGAGCATTGGAAGATGGATCACGGAAATCCGCACCGCCGATGCGGACTTCCAACAATTTCGCGTCCTCACGGTCGGCCGATGGTGAACTCGGAGCGCATCTTCACGACCGTATACGGGTTCCAGGTCGACACCAGCCAATAGATCCGCAGCGTGTTTCCACTGACGCGCGTGAAGCGCTCGATGAGCGACGGCGCGTATGCGGCGCCTGATGTCGTTGTCGGGTCGGCGTTGCCGATTGTGGGGCCGATGAGTCCATCGCCCGGCACGGCATTTGGATTGTGCATGAACACGCCATACCCCGGATCGCGAGGGCTGTTGAATACGAGCAGCGGCGCGGCCCACGGGCCCCACGGATCTTTGGCATAGGTGAAATACACGCCGCGCGTCGCCGGACTCTGGCGCCCACCGTCATAAGTCATGAGCCACATGCCAAGATCGCTGGAGTAGCCAACGCTCCACGTCGGCTGACCGTTCACGCGGCCCGCGAAGTACTGCGTGCCAGTCCCCGTCCAGAATCCACTCGCAGGTGTCTTCGACAGAAAGATGTCCGAGGCGCGGTACTTCCCCGTGCCGAACATGTAGACGTCCACCCCGGAGGCGCGAAGCGCGGTGATGACGAAACGTCCGCCTGGAATGCGGGACACCGTACGGCCGGTGGTAAACGTCTTCGCCGTCTCGTCAAACCGAACGAGCACGGAATACGCGCTTGCATGGATGTCGGCCATCGCGTGATCCGCGCCGGTATTCACCACGAGGTAGAGGCCGTCGCTCAAACTGATGCCCGCGTTGGGCACGTTGTTCCCTGCCATCTGGACGCCAGGTGGGCGTACCCAGAGCGTGTTGTTACTGTTGTCTCGAAAAAAGTCGAGAACGAGGGGGGCGTCACCGTCGGTCGTCGTGCTGAACCCGATCGGATCGACCGCGCCCAGATTGACGTTGGGGTTTTCGGCGCGCGTGTCACCGAAGAGAAACAGGACCTTCCCGTTGTGCTCGAACGCCGTGCCGAGGTCGGTGCCAAAGACGCCGTACCGACTGGACGTCAGACTCGCCGTCGGCAGCGTTGTGCCTCTCGCTGCGGCGGCCCAATCCTTGTCGCCGATGACCTGCTCGAGCTTGACGGTGGATCCTGGATTCCATGTGAGCGTCACCCCGGCAATGCCGCTCGTGACCGTCACGGTGGTCAGCGCTGTTGCCGAGGCGCCTGCTGCGCTCGTGGCCGTCAGCGTGTACGTCGTGCTGATTCCGGGATTGATGCTCACGGAGTTGCCGGTGACGACGCCAATACCGTGATTGATGCTCACACTCTGCGCGCCGGTGATCGACCAGGTGAGCGTCGTGGCTTGATCGCTGGTGATTCTGGCGGCAGAGGCCTGAAAGCTCCCGATCGTCGGAGCGGCGGCGCCGGTCGGTGGATCACACGGCTGCATCGATTCCGCGAAGGCAAGTTGCACCTTGGCCTCGGCCAGGCGCGTAGCATCGAGCAAGGTCATCTCTCCTGCAGTCACCGAATTGAGAGGCCTCCAATCGCGAAGAGTGTCCGGCATTCGGAACATACGCTTGACCCGCCTCGTTCGCGACGCTGTCCCGAGGTGCCGTGGCACTGTCGTTGATGAATGACAGCAGTCAATCCATCGGCATCCCCGGCCGGTCCATCTTGGTTGCTTGCCTCACCGAGAACCAGCCCGTCAGCGCTATTGCCGAGATCGGCAGGACTGCGCAAAGCATCAGCACGTTGCGCCCGAAATGAGCCGGTTTGGCGGGAAGTGTCGCCCACTTGAGTAGCTAGTCGGCCCATCCCGCTCACCGGACTACCCACCATGCTTCGAACCCTTCCTCTTCGCTCACTCGCGCTTGGCACCTCGCTGCTCGGCGCGCTCGCCTGCGGCGGCGGCGACTCCGGCACCAACCCGACCCCTGCCGTGCAGTCCGTCTCGGTCAGTCCGTCCTCCGCGACCCTGACAGCCGCCGGCGAGTTCACAACGCTGTCTGCCCAGGTGCGCCTGTCGAACGGCGCGATCGGCACCCAGACGGTAACGTGGAGTTCAACGAACCCGTCCGTCGCCACGGTCAACGCCGGCACCGTAACTGCCGTGTCTTCCGGGCAGACCACGATTACGGCCACGACCGCCGGTGTGACCGGCCAGGCCAGCATCACGGTCGCGATTCCGACGGTGCAAACGGTAACCGTGACCCCGGCGACCGCCACGCTCACGGCGGTGGGACAGACGAGGGCCTTGGCGGCGGAAGTGCGCCTGTCGAATGGCGCAGTGGGCGCGCAAACGCCAACATGGACGTCGTCGAACACGTCGGTGGCGACAGTGTCGACGGCCGGTGTGGTGACCGCGGTCGCCTCCGGGCAGACGAACGTCGTCGCGTCGGTGAGTACCGTCAGCGGACAAGCGGCGATTACGGTCTCTCTGCCCACCGTGCAGACAGTCACGGTGTCGCCCTCGACGGCAACGCTGGCCTCACTGGGCGAGACGACCGCGCTCACCGCCGAGGTGCGGCTGTCGAATGGCGCGTTGGGATCGCAGGCCCCGACGTGGACCTCTTCGAATCCCGCCGTGGCGACCGTCAGTGGTGGCACCGTGACGGCCGTCGCGAATGGCACGGCAACGATCTCGGCGGCGGTGGGCGCGGTAAGCGGAACCGCCACGATCACCGTGGCGCAGGTCGTCACCTCCGTGCGCCTCCTGCCGATCGACACGCTGATCAAGAGCGCCGCACAACTCCGCGGCGCGGCGCTCGACGCCCGTGGCAACGTGGTCGCCAATGCGCCGTTGCAGCGGACGGCCGTGACGCCGCTCATCACTGCGGCGAGCCCCTCCGGGGCGTTGACGCCGCTCAGCACGGGGGTGGCGCGTGTGCGCGTCACGTCCGGGAACTTCAGCGCGACGTCGATCGTGCGCACCATTTGGAATGTGACGCAATTGACGGACCTCGTCCCGCTGTTCGAATACTCGGCGTCGGCGGGTCAACGTCGCGCACTTTCGGACGTCAGCCAGAGCCACGCCGACGCGCGTGCGTTGCTCATGGGACCCGTGTGGACCCATCTCTCGACCATACTTCCAACAAGTGGTTCAGCCGTCACCGAGATGTATTTCACCACGTGGACCGAAATCTGGCTCGAGGCAAGTCGTTTCTGCGGTGGGGTGCTCATCCCCAATTCGGACACGTACCAAGCATGCACGACGCCGAACTGGACGCATTGGATCGTTCCGGCTGGGAGCAGCCCGAACGACTACTGGTTCGTCGCGCGCTACCTGGCGCGGCAGTTCCTCCTCAGCTCGATGACCACCGCCAGCGCATTCCCGTGGTTCCTCGCTGGCTACACCCAGTGGTTGGGCGGTGGCTCACTTCAAGGGTCGGAGATGGTGGGAAGTCCGTTCCGGACGGCGATCGTCGACTTCAGATTCGGTGACTCAACCGGCGTGCTCGCGCCGATGGACACGCTGGTGAACATGCCCTTCGCGCGGTTCCAGGCGGGCGTGGAGCTGAGGACTCCCGTGGCGGTGCGTCAGGCGCAAAGCGTGCTGTTTGTCGAGTATCTCAATCGTGACTACCCCACGCTGCTGCCTGCCATTCTCGCCCGCATCCGCGCGACGCCTGGTGCAACATTTACCAACGCGTTACTGCTTCAGGAGATCACCACGCGTACCGGAAAGTCCATCGCGCAGCTCGAGGCCGTGTACCTCGCCTACGCCCGAACATTGCGACCCTGACGCTGCGGATCGGTGGTGCGCAGCGAGCGCGAACGTCCTCGGGTCGTCAGGACGTTTCGCGCTTCGCTGCACCCATGCGGGCCAGATGATCGGCCATCAGCGCGCCACAGTACGCACAGCACACGAAGCCGTGACCGACACACCAGACTTCTCCCCGCGGCGACGACGCAAGGATGTCGCGAACGCGCGGCGTGAACACTTCGTCATGCTGCAGCCCAATCCCGCTGCAGCGCCCGAGTTGCGCGTGATTCGCAACTGTGTCAAGGAGCTCAAAGCGACGGTGCTTCGCAGATGAGGGTTTTCGTGCGGCCATGCGCGATTTTGGTGACGGCGATGCCGCCCTGAGGGCCTATGCTACGCCATGCTTGCTTGCCCTCTCCGCGCCGAGTGGTCTATCGTATGGGTATGCCCGCGACAACCAGCAACTGGACCGTTGACATGCTCGATGCGCTGCCCGACGACGGACAGCGCTACGAGATCATCGACGGGGAACTGTTCGTGACGCCTTCGCCGGGCGAAGCGCATCAGGATATCGTCGGCGCGCTGTACCGACGACTGCACCAGTATCTCGCGGGTCATGGAGTCGGCAAGGCCATGGTCTCGCCGGTCGATGTTCGCCGCGGGGACCGCACCAGAAATCGGGTACAACCCGACGTGTTCGTCGTTCGCGTGATCGGGGGAACGCGACCCGCGTACCCGTACGCGTTGCACGAGTTGTTGTTGGCCGTCGAAGTCGCGTCGCCAGGCAATCCGAGGCTCGACTATCAAATCAAGCGGGACCTCTATGTGCGCGAGGGCGTCGGCGAGTATTGGATCATTGACCCGGGCGCGCGCAACGTGTCGCGCTGGCGTGGTCGCGACGATCCCGGGGAGGTGCTGAGCAAGCGCATCGAATGGCATTGTGATGGCATGCCTTCGCCATTTGTACTGAGTCTTGCGGAGTTTTTCGCTGACGCGCTGGCCTAGAGGCTCCGGCATGTTCCGCCAATAAACGATCCCAGCAAACGGCTCAGCGCCGCCCTCGCCGACCGCTACCGCATCGAGCGCGAGCTCGGGCAAGGCGGCATGGCCAAAACCAGGCGCGCATGCGCATTCCCATTCGCTGCAGCATCCGCACATGATCTTCTGCCGTCATGATGCGCAACGCCTAGTGCCGCGCCCTCCCACGCCATATCGTTCATGAGTCCGGTGCCCCCTTGTGCGCCGTGGTTTCCTCTTCCGCTCGGCCCGCGTTTGGGGCCGGCACATTGACGGAGTACGCACGTCATGAAGGTCCAACGCCCCATCATCGTCTTCGCGATCCTCACGCAACTGGCCGACGCATCGTCGGTGGCGTCCGCCCAAGGCGGCGGGCACAACATGGTCGGCATGCACATGGGCCCTGAGATCGTCATTCCAAAGGGCGCGCGCTACACCAAGGCCGACGTCGAGTTCATGCAGGGGATGATCGCCCACCACGCGCAGGCGATTGTCATGTCGCGCATGGCCGAGGCCAACGGCGCCAATCCGCAGGTGCTCAAGCTCTCGCGGAAGATCGATCAGTCGCAGGTGCCCGAGATCCAGATCATGCAGGACTGGCTGCGCCGGTACAAGCAGTTCGCACCGGACACGTCTTCGTGGCAGCACATGCAGATGGACGGCATGCTGACGGCAGCGCAACTCAAGGAGCTCGAGGCGGCGAAGGGTGTCGAGTTTGATCGGACGTTCCTGAAATACATGATCATGCACCACGAGGGTGCGTTGAAAATGGTGCGCGACCTCTTTGCGTCCCCGCTTGCCGGTCAGGAAGTGGACGTATCGGTGTTCGCCAACGATGTCGTGACGGCACAGACCGGCGAGATCGGCATCATGCGACGTCTGCTAAGCCAGCTCCCGCCGAAGTAACGCGACGCCCACGGCGTCCAGCCCGTCCCATTCCCACCACAGGAGTTTGACCCGATGCGTGTCGTCCGTGGCTTGTATCTTCTCCGAATCCTTTTGCTGGCGACTGTCGTCGCGCCAAGGGTGGCGTCGGCGCAGACGTACCCGAGCAAGGCAGATCCTCGCACCAATCTCACGCCGGGGCGCTATGACGCCGGCACCGCGTCGCTCAACATGCGACTCGTGTCGAACACGCATAAGCCGGCGCAGTTCGACACCAGCCGCGGGCTTACGTTCGCGAACTCCGACATCGCCTTCGGCACGCACTACGCATACCAAGGGAACTTCGCCGGCTTCACGATCTGGGACATCACCGATCCAGCCAAGCCGGTCGTTGCTTCGGTCGTGCAGTGCACCACCTCGCAGGGAGACCCGTCGATCGTGGGGAATCTCCTCTTCATCTCCGCCGAGGGGGCGGGGAATCGCAATGATTGCGGGAACCAAGGTGTGCAGGACCCCAAGGACCACATGGCGGGAGTGCGCATTTTTGACGTGACGAATCCGAAGGTGCCCAAGCTCGTCAAGAACGTGCAGACGTGCAAAGGCTCGCACACGCACACCGTCGTGCCGAGCCCGAAGGATCCCAACATTCTTTACATCTACGTGTCGGGGCAGTCTGCGGCTCGGCCCGAGACTGAACTTGCCGGGTGCAAGAACGGCACAGACCCGGCCGATCCCACGAACTCGCTGTATCAGCTCGACATCATCAAGGTGCAGCTCGATCACCCCGAACGCGCGGTCGTGATCCCCGGCGCGCGCATCTTCACGGGGCTGGAAGTCGAAGCCACGTGCAAGCAGTTCTGCGCACCAGTGGACCCGCGCCGTGCGGCTGGCCGCGGACGTGGCGGCGCCCCGCCAGCCGGTGCCCCGGCGGCAGCGGCGGCTGCTGCAGAGCCGCTGCGTACCGGGCCACGGAACTGCCATGACGTGACCGCGTATCCGTCGCTCAACCTGCTGGCCGCTGCATGCTCGACGCATTCCATCCTCGTAGACATCTCGAACCCCGAGAAGCCGTTCCGAATCGATGCGCTGACCGATACGAACAACTTTCAGGGTCGACACACCGCTGCGTTCAGCAACGATGGCAAGAAGCTGGTGCAGACCGACGAGTGGGGCGGTGGCACAGGCCCGATGTGCCAAGCCTCGAGCATGATCGAGTTGGGCGGCAACACGGTCATTTCGCTCGACGCAAAAAAGAAGCAGACGCAGCGCGCCTACTTTAAGCTTCCGTCGGCGCAGTCGGCCGAGGAGAACTGCGTGTCGCACAACGGGGGCATCATTCCGGTGCCAGGGCGCGATCTCTACGTGCAGGGCTGGTATCAGGGCGGCATCAACGTGATGGATTTCACGGACGCGGACAAGGTGATCGAAATCGCCTACTACGATCGTGGCTCGCTCGATCCGCCGAGGCCCGTGGACGTGCCGTCAGCCGCAGGTGCCGCCGCCTTGGCCGCAAGCGGTGGTCGCAGCGCCAACACGATCGGTGGTTCGTGGGGCGCCTACTACTGGAACGGGATGATCTACTCGTCCGAGATCGACCGCGGGCTGGACGTCTATGAGCTCACGCCGAGCCCGCAGCTCACGGCGAACGAACTTGCAGCGGCGAAGCTGGTCACGTTCACCGACTACAACCCGCAGAGTCAGCCCAGGATGACGTGGCCGCCGGCGTTCGTGGTTGTGCGGTCGTACCTGGACCAACTGGTGCGCGGCAACGGTCTCGCGGCTGATCGCACGTCGGCGATTTCGGCGGCGCTCGATGCGGCGGAGATGAAGTCGGGTCTGCGTCGTGCAGCGGCGTTGAACGCGCTGGCGCTGCATGTCGATGGCGACGCGAAAGGCGCCAAGGATAACGCCCGTGTGCGCACGATGGCTGGCGAGATCAGGCGTCTGGCGACGGCGTCAAAGTAGCGGTGCCACGCTCACTTCATCGAGCCGATGTGCACGAATGGCGCCTCTCAGGGGGCGCCATTCGTCGCTGCGCGATGCGTTGACTGACCAGAATGCTTGATGTGACGACCGGACAGCAAAATGTTATCCGGCTTGATGTCGCGATGAATCACCCCTTCGCCGTGCGCATACGCCAACGCCCGCTCGACATCGCGCAGCACGTTGATCCGATCGTGCATCGACAGCGTGATGCCACGGGCCAACTGCGCGCGCAACGACTCGCCTTTCACGAACGGCATGGTGTAGTACGACACGCCGCCTGAAGTCCCCGCCGACAACACCGGTACGATGTTCGCCTGCTGCAACCGCGCGGCCGTGGCGATCGCCAGCACTTTCACCACCACTTCGCGGCCGAGTGCGTTCTCGCGCGCGACGAACACGCCGCGACATGCCGCCGCCACCGAGTTCGCGTTCGAGGGTGTAGCCGTCGCGCCGCCGCGATGCCAGCGACGGCTACCCACGCGGCCTGATGTACTCCTGAAACGGCGGATACTCACGCAGCCATTCTCCAATCAGATCGTAATGATCGAATCTGACGTCGTTGAATGTTCGAAACTCGAGCAGGGAAACCGCGCGAGCGTTGTCGCCCAGTGCGGCTACCTGCCACCATCCGCGCGCGCAGCGAATCGCCGCGCACGAGGGGCATGGTGTAGTACGGCACGCCGTCGCTCGTCACACCGGCCGCGAGCACCGGCACGATGTGCGGCTCCTGCAACGCCGCCGCGAGCTTGATCTCGCGCGTGAAGCGCTCGACGCTGAGCGATGCGGACAGCTCCGGCGACAACACTTTGATGACCACGTCGCGACCCAATGCATTGTCGCGTGCCACAAACACGCGCGACATGCCACCGCCGCCGAGTTCGCGCTCGAGGGTGTAGGTGGCGCCGAGCGCGGATTGCAGTTGGGTGCGCAGGTCGGTCATTTCTCGATGCTCGCCATGATGGCCTCTGCGCGGGGATCGCGGCGTAGGGCGTCGTAGCGTTCGGCGCGGTTGTACATGTTCAACCACCCGTCGGGTTGCTTCGCCGCCCGATCGAGCATCGCGACGGCGGCTTCGTGATCGCTCAACTGTTCCAGCGTCGCCGCGAGCACCCCCATTGCCGGTAGATCACCGCCATTCTTTGTGCGCAGACGGGCCAGTATCTGGCGCGCCTCCCTGACGCGCCCCGCGCGGGCGAGGATGAACGCCAGAATGCCTTCGGTCTGGGTCGGGCGGCTCGAGGACTGTTGCTCCACGTTGTGCTGCAAGGCGGCGATCGCCTCGTCGTGACGTCCGAGATAGCTCAGCACCTCACTGCGTGCATCCCACGCGAGCGCGTACGTCGAATCCATCGCGAGAATCGCGCGGGTGGCAGAATCCGCCTCGCGGTATCGGCGCTCCGCGAGGAGCAGCTGCGCACCCCATGTGCGCGCGATCAGGGACGCGGGTTCGGCGGCCTGCGCGCGCGCCATACGATCGTGCGCTTCGGCAAACCGACCTTGATGCATGAGACTGAGCCCATGCCAGCCCCAGGATATCGCGATGCTGGAATCGAGGGCCTGTGCGCGCCGGAAGTTGACTTCGGCCGCTCGGTTCTCCCACAGGTTCGCCTGTGCCTGCGCGGTGGCGACCCACGCTTCGGCCACCGAGGAGTCGATGGCGATGGCCTTGCGCGCGGCCGCGAGCGCGAGCGGCGACATCGTGCGGCCCGTCCCTTGCTCGTAGAACGGAATCGACGACGTCGCCAACGCCAGTGCGCCTTGTGCCCGCGCGAAATTCGGATCGCGCGCCACCGCACGCTCGAAGAGCGATATGGACTGTCGCACCGTTTGCGCGGTACGTCGGCCGAACAGCACTTGCCCCTGCAGATACCACGCGTATGCCTCCGGGTCGGCCGTCTCGACGCGCGTCGGCCCCACCGCGCGTACCCCGCCAAGCGCGCCCAACAACTGGGTCGCCACCGCGCGCGCGATCTCATCCTGCAGTGCAAAGACGTTCGTGAGCGGACGATCGTATTTCTCCGTCCACGTCACCGCGCCATCGGCGGCCGACACCAGCGACACATTCACGCGCACTTGCCCTGCCGCGCGCTGCACACTGCCCGTGAGCAATGAGCCGACGCCCAGTTCGCGCGCGATGGCGCTTTCATCCATACCGCGCGCCTGCAGCGCACCCGCGCTCGAACGTCCGATAACGCGCACGCCGGTTTTGGACAGCGCGCGCGTCATCTCTTCCGCTAATCCGATGCCGAAGAAATCGTCGGCTTTGTCGCCGCTCAAATTTGCCAACGGGAGCACTGCAATCGAACGATTCACTGCGCTACCAGCACCGTTCACTGCCGCAGCGGTCGACGAAGTCGTTGTCGACGATGCGGTTGGTAATCGCAACGAGAATCCAGAAAAGACGTAGTCGCGCTTCACCGCGATTGCGACGATCGCGACGATCACCAGCACGCCGCCCGCGATCATGATGCTGTTGCGTCGCCCGCCACCCGAAGCCATCGCGCCACTGGGTGCGCTGGCGCCGGTCACACCACTCGGCGTCGAAAAACTATCCAGCACCTGCAACAGTTCTTCGGCGTTCGCTGGACGATGTGCGGCATCCTTGGCCAGGCATCGCTGCACGAGATCATTGACTGACGCTGAGACGTCGGCGTTCCGCTGTGTGAGTGACATTGGCGTTTCCGCGAGATGCGCCGCGATCATCTGCGCGCTGTTCGCCTTGCCCGCAAACGGATGCGCACCCGCCAACAGTTCGTACGCGACCACGCCCCACGCGTAGAGGTCGGCGCGATGGTCAACATCCGCGCCAATCGCTTGCTCAGGCGCCATGTACGCCGGTGTGCCAATGGATAATCCGGCTTGCGTGAGCATGGTATTCGCCGCGGCGTTGGCCTGACCGTCTTGCGTGCGCGATGCACTCAATGCCTTCGCGATACCAAAGTCGGTGACCACCGCGGTACCACCCGACAACAAAATATTTTCCGGCTTGATGTCGCGATGGACGACGCCTTGCGTGTGCGCATACGACAACGCGCGAGCAACGTCACGCAAAATGCTGACCGCCTGCGGCACGGAGAGCCTCGTCCCGACCGCGATCCGCGCGCGCAGCGATTCGCCGGTCACAAACGGCATCGTGTAGTACGGCAGTGACCCAGAACTCCCGGTGCTGAGCACCGGTACAATGTTCGCCTGCTGCAGTCGCGCAGCGAGTTTCACTTCACGCGCAAAACGTTCGGCGCTCACGCCCTCAGCGAGTTCGGGCGCAATAACTTTCACGACAACGGTGCGGCCCAGCGCGTTCTCGTGCGCCACAAAGACGCGCGACATGCCGCCACCGCCGAGCTCGCGCTCGAGGGTGTAGCCGTCGCCCAGCGTCGACTGGAGTTGCGCGCGAAGGTCAATCGTCACGAGGTCCTTACCATCCGACGGCCTTGAGGCCCTGTTGCCACGGCAAGACGTCCACGTCTCCCAGACGCTTGGGCTCCTTGCCAAGGTACCACACCATGCGCCGATGTGGCTTGCCATAGTAGTCGGCAAAGCGCACCAATCCGCCCAGATCCGACGGCGCCACGGTTCGTGAGGCTTTGACCTCGATGGCAAACAGGTCGCTTCCGCGCTCGACGATGAAATCCACCTCCGCGCCATGCTCGGTGCGGAAGGTCGACACCCGGACGTCGTCGTCGAATGCGGCAGCGCTGTGCACCAGCTGCGTGTACACCAGGTGTTCGAACAGACGGCCGATGCGATCGGGCGAGGCCACGAAGTTACCGAGCAGCCCGTTGAGCACCCCGACGTCGAAAAAGAACACCTTCGGATGCTGCACCAGACGGCGTGTGGCGCTCTTGGCAAATGCGTCGACGCGATGCACGAGCAGGGTGTCCTCCAATACATCGAGCCAGCGCCCCGCCGACATGCGACTGACCTGGGCGGCCATTGCGATCTTGGCGAGATCGAGGTGCGCACCCGCCCATTCCCC
>JANOKE010000205.1:0-4649 GCA_031419135.1 Gemmatimonadaceae bacterium | reverse complement strand
GCACAAACGCCAGCAGCATCAGCCACGTGGGCCATCGGCGTGGCTGCGCCTTGACCGCCTGGAGACGCTGCAGCCCTTCACTTGGTGAGATCGAGCCATCCACGACGTCGCGCACGATATCGCTGACTTGCGCAAGGTGGCCCAGGTTGGGTGCGCCCGGTTCGACCCGCAGCAGATGCACGCGTTGATCGATCAGCTCCCCAAACCCGACCATGATGCTGGTGGGCGTCGAGAAGAATTCCGCGGTGAGTCCCAGTCGTGTGGCCACCGTTTCGAGCGCCACTTCGAGACGATGCGATGGTGTGCCGTATTCGTGCATTGCGCGCGCGAGTTCGAGTACGAAGCCCGTGGCGGCCGCAGCGCGCAGTTCGCCAGTCGCCGTCAGCGGAGGCGGTAGTGTGGCGGGGTTGGGCACGCGAGGACTGTTCATCCACTCAGCGTATGGCGTGTGCCCATGCTTGGCAATCCAACCGGACAGGCCAGATCGGACTTTGGCTACGCTGTGCCGAACGTGGTGCGTCGCTAACTTTCCGTTCCGTCGGCAATCTTCCCGGCGCTCTCGCCCATATCCCTCGCCGCTATGATGCCCGTGTCGATTCGTACTTTGCTTCGCGTGATTGCGCTTGTTGGGACAACGTCGATTGGCGCGTGCAGCGACTCGCTTTCCCCCGGCTCGGGTGTGATCGGCACACCGTCCGACCCGGCCACGGACACGTTTGCCGCGGCACTGGGAGTCAACCTCGCCGCCATGACCAAGAAGGGTGACGGGTTGTACATTCAGGACCTTGTGGTCGGTACCGGCGCGGAAGCGGTGGCTGGGCGCACGTTGGGGATGGTGTACAGCGGGTGGCTGGCCAACGGCACAAAATTCGACTCCAATGTGGGCGGCGCGAATTTCAGTTTCGCACTCGGCGCGGGGCAAGTGGTTGCCGGATGGGATCAGGGCATCGTGGGCATGAAGGTCGGTGGCAAGCGTCGTATTATCATGGGATCGGCGCTGGGTTACGGCGCCAGCGGCAAAGGTCCTATTCCACCCAACGCCACGCTGGTGTTCGACGTGGAACTCAAAACGCTGCAATAGCGGTCA
The DNA here is from genome assembly GCA_031419135.1 of Gemmatimonadaceae bacterium. GTDB lineage: Bacteria > Gemmatimonadota > Gemmatimonadetes > Gemmatimonadales > Gemmatimonadaceae > Gemmatimonas. Next base: position 3,562 of record JANOKE010000205.1, on the reverse strand, counting down.
CGGTGATGCGGAACGGCGTGTACGTCAGGCAGTGGCTGCGGGAGCTTGCTGCGGTTGTGCGCGTGCTGGGGTTCGCAGCGTTGTTCGGCACGCAGACCGCTGCATCGCTGCAGGCGCAACGCGCCGCCGCTGATCCGTCGCGCTTCGATGTTCTGATCGTCAATGGCTCGGTGCTCGACGGTACCGGACGGTCGGCGCAACGCCTCGATGTCGGGATTCGCGGTGATCGTATCGTCGCAATGGCCCCTTTGCTGTCGCGTGCGCGCTCGAGCACGGTGATCAACGCGGCGGGTCGAATAGTATCGCCCGGCTTCATCGATTTGCACGCGCATCTCGAGCCGTTGTTGCAGTTGTCGTTGGCCGAAAGTGCCTTGCGTCAGGGTGTGACGTTGGCGTTGGGTGGCCCGGACGGTGGTTCGCCATTGCCGCTGGCGCCGTACCTCGATTCCGTACGCCGGGCGACCATCGGTATCAACGTGGCGTATCTGGTGGGCCACAACGACGTGCGACGCGCCGTGATGGGCATGTCGGATCAGGATCCCACGCCGGCGCAATTGGCGCACATGCAACAACTCGTGCGGGACGGCATGCGTGACGGCGCGTTCGGACTGAGTACCGGGCTGCTCTATCTCCCCGGCACCTACTCGACTATCGACGAAGTGGTCGCGCTGGCTACTGTCGCCGCGCAGGCAGGTGGCATCTACACGTCGCACCTGCGCAAGGAAGGGCGCGGACTCCTGGAGGGGGTGGGTGAAGCGCTGGAGATCGGGCGGCGCGCGAAAATCCCCGTGGTGCTCACGCATCACAAGGCGGTCGGACAACTCATGTGGGGCAAGAGCGTCGTGACGTTGGCCATGGTGGATAGCGCTCGCCACGCCGGCACTGACGTGATGATCGACCAGTATCCGTACACGGCCACGCACACCGGCATTGGCGTACTGGTGCCGTCATGGGCGATGGCTGGTGGCAACGCCGAATTCGCGAAACGTCTGGCCAATCCCGTGCTGAAAGACAGCATCGTGCGCGGCATCGTGGACAACATCGTCAACGATCGCGGTGGTGGCGATCTGGCACGTGTGCAATTCTCACGCGTGTCGTGGGACAGGACCCTTGAAGGGAAGACACTCTGGGACTGGGCCACGCGACGCTCGCTGGCGCCCACACCGGCCAACGGCGCCTTGCTTGTGCTTGAGGCCATGCAAAACGGTGGCGCGAACGCGATCTACCACGTGCTCGACGAGCAGGATGTGCGCCGTATCATGGTGCATCCACAATCGATGATTGCCAGTGATGGCCGCCTGTCGCAGCCGGGTGACGGACATCCGCATCCGCGCGCCTATGGCACATTTCCGCGCGTGCTGGGTGAGTACGTGCGCGTGCAACGACTGATGCCGCTCGAGACCGCCGTCTACAAGATGACCGGCATGCCGGCGAAACGGCTTGGTCTCGCCGATCGAGGCGTGCTGCGCGTTGGCGCGATGGCCGACGTGGTGGTGTTTGACGCGCGCACCGTGAAGGATCAGGCGACGTTCGCCGAGCCGCACCAGTATCCACGTGGCATCGAGACCGTGCTCGTGAATGGCAAGGTCGCAGTGCGCAGTGGCAAGACCACTGGTGTGAAAGCGGGGCAGGTGCTGCAACGCATGTCCGCCCGGTAAGCGCGAGAATCGCCGACGGTGAAGTCCTGGGATTCGTCGGCGACTCCTGCGGCATCCACGACATCGATCCCGCGCGTTCCATTCGCGACAAACGCATTGTGGAAACGGTTGGCGCAATGAAAGGGTGAAGGACTCACCGGTTCGCGATGCTACACTGGCGTCATGCTCGCCGCCGCTCATTCCGCCGCCGTCCTCGGCATCGACGCCCTCGATATCACCATCGAGGTGCATGTAGCCAACGGGTTACCACAGTGGACGCTGGTCGGACTGGCCGCGACGGCGGTGAAGGAGAGCCGAGACCGCGTCGGAGCGGCTCTGGCCAACTCGGGGTTTACGATTCCGCCGCGACGGATCACTGTAAATCTCCAGCCTGCCGACATACAAAAAACAGGTACGGCCTTCGATCTCCCCATCGCCCTCGCCCTGTTGGCCGCCAGTGGGCAGTTGCCGCCGGAGGCGTTGCAGGGCGTGTGCGCGATTGGCGAACTGGGTTTGGATGGACAACTGCGCGCGGTACGCGGGGTACTCGCTGTGGCGCGACATGTGGCCGCGACCAGCCGTGCGCTGCTAATCGTGCCGCCGGATAATCTTGCCGAAGCGTTGCGCGTACCGAACGCACGCGCGGCCGCGCCGCGCACCCTCAGTGACGTGGTTTCGGCCCTGCGTGATGGATCCATGCGACCCGCCACCCGACCGCACGAAATCGCCGTGATACGCGACGACGTGCCTGACTTGGGCGATGTGGTCGGACAGGAGATGGCCGTGCGCGCGCTGGAGATTGCCGCCGCCGGAGCACACAATCTGCTGATGGTGGGCCCACCGGGGGCGGGAAAAACCATGCTCGCACGCCGTCTCCCCGGCATTTTGCCGCCGCTCGACGACGACGAATTGCTGGAAGTGATGGCCATTCATTCGGTGGCCGGCCTGCTGCGCGACGTGCGTGCCACCGACATGATGCACGCGGTGCGTCCGTTTCGCGCACCGCATCATTCCGTCTCCACGGCAGGACTGATCGGCGGAGGCGGGTGGCCGCGACCCGGTGAAGTCAGCCTGGCCCATCGCGGCGTGCTCTTTCTCGACGAACTGTCACTGTTTCCTCGCAGCACGCTCGAGGCGCTGCGACAACCCCTGGAAGATGGGGTGGTGGTTGTGGCGCGCGCTGCGCAAGTGCTGCGATTCCCCTCGCGCTTCTCGCTGGTGGCAGCCAGTAATCCGTGCCCCTGCGGCTACGCCGGCAGCGCCGACCGACATTGTCGCTGTTCCGTTGCCGACATCGAACGCCATCGATCACGCCTGTCGGGGCCGCTGGCCGATCGCATCGATCTGCATGTGACGGTAAACCGCGTCCCACCCGAGGCGCTGGCCGCGCACCAACCCGCCGAACGTTCAACGGTTGTGCGTGCGCGGGTAATCCTGGCGAGACAGCGTCAGCAACACCGCTATGCGCTCACTCGGCTCGGGCCGTCGCGCATCGACAACGGCGGCGTCACCAACGCGTCGGCGCCCACACGTTTGCTGGCCCCGGTCGCACGCCTCGACACCAACGCGCGCGCTCTGCTCGTTCGCGCCGCCGACAAACTGGCGCTGTCGGCCCGCGCATATCACCGCGTGCTGCGGGTGTCACGCACGATTGCCGATTTGGACGATGTGGATGCGGTCACCCGCGACCACATTGCCGAAGCCCTGCGTTTTCGGCCGACCGTCGAAGCCGCCAATCAGATGTACGACGCACCGGCAGCGACCTAGTGTAGTGCGTCAGAAATTTCTTGCCGTTTGGTGCGTGGCATGTCGGCAGGTTTGGTGTGATGCTTCCGCTTTGTTGATGCTCTCTCGCGGAGCCGCGGCATTTCGCGAAGGTCGTTCGATCGGCCCCGCTACCGGCGATCACGAGGTAGACACCACTG
>JANOKE010000204.1:0-5986 GCA_031419135.1 Gemmatimonadaceae bacterium | reverse complement strand
CGCGCTCATCACCGCCGACTACGCGCACACGCTCGATCGTCGCATCGCGTGCGTGCCAAACGCCATCGATGCGCCCTCCTCCAAAGGCAGCAATGCACTGCTGAAGGCGTACGCTGAGCCCATCCTGTCCCCAGACGATATCCTCACCATGCTGGCGCTGCGCGCGGAACCGTTGCCGGCCCCGATCCTCGATGGCGATGCGGCCGCTTGCTGGGACGCCATGTTGCACGGCGCCACGGACCTGGTGTCCATGGCCCGCGGCGCGTCGCTCACATTGCGAGCGGCCGCGAGTGCGCTCACGGCACTCGAACTGGAAGGATTGGTGCAGGTGGATATGACCGGGCAGATTCGTTCGTCACTCATCGGCAGTGGCGGCAGCGCGGTCGTCTATGCGGCAAGCGACGGGTGACCATGACTGGTCCGCACGAAACGCGATATCGACACCTGTATGTGCACGTGCCATTCTGCGCTCGCCGCTGCAGCTATTGCGATTTCTCCATCGCCGTGCGCCGCCGAGTGCCGGTCGACGCCTTCATTCGCGGTATCCAGCAGGAACTCGTCAATCGGCGAACGTCAGGAACCGTCACCGCACTTGAAACACTCTACCTCGGCGGCGGCACGCCCTCGTTGTTGGGCGGCGACGGGATCGGGCGGCTGCTCGATGTGCTGCAACGCGAACTGCCACTCGCCGCCAATGCCGAAGTCACGTTGGAAGCCAACCCCGAAGACATTACACCCGACGCCGTGCGCGCCTGGCGCACTGCCGGCATTACGCGATTGTCCATTGGCGTGCAGAGTTTTCATGACCCGGTGTTGCAGTGGATGCATCGGGTGCACGACGCGGCGTCCGCAGATCGCGCGGTTTTCACGGCCCGCGACGGCGGATTGAGCGACTTGTCGCTGGATCTCATCTTCGCCGTTCCCGCCGCACTTGAACGCGACCTGGCGCGGGACCTCGACGCGGTTCTGGCACATGCGCCCGATCATGTGTCCCTGTACGGGCTCACGATCGAACCTCACACGCCGCTTGGTCGGTGGCGCGCGCGCGGCTCGGTCGTCGAAACCACGGACGAGCGATACGAGGAAGAGTTCCTGACCGCACATCATCGAATGGACGCCGCCGGATTCGAACACTACGAGGTTTCCAATTTTGCGCGACCCGGTCGGCGCGCCACCCACAACAGCGCCTATTGGACTGGGGATTCGTATCTCGCACTGGGTCCGAGCGCGCATGGATTCGATGGTCGGGAGCGACGCTGGAACATTGCCGCCTACGCCGCCTGGCAGACGGTGGTCGACAGCGGTGCGGACCCCGTGGCGGGTCGCGAGGAGCTCACTCCCAACAACCGCGCGGCCGAAAGAGTCTACCTGGGGCTGCGAACCAGCGACGGGTTGGCACTCACCGCCGATGAGATTGAGATGGTCGCCCCGTGGGTTGAGGCCGGGTGGATTGAGTGGCTGGAAACCGCCTCGACATCACGGGCCCGATGCACCCCGCTGGGGTGGCTGAGGCTTGATCGCCTCGCAGCGGACTTGACAGCACTCAGAAGTCATTGGTAGCGTTCGACTTATGACGCACTCTGGAGAGCTCTCCGAACGGGAACGACAGGTTTTGGAAGCGGTGATTCACAGCTATGTCGCGACCGCCGAACCGGCCGGTTCGCGCACGCTGTCCCGCCGCTTCGGGCTTGGCATCTCGCCGGCTACGATTCGCAACACCATGAGCGATCTGGAAGAGAAGGGGTTTCTGTTTCACCCGCATACCTCGGCAGGGCGCGTACCAACGGATAAGGCGTATCGGGTGTATGTCGACTCGCTCATGCGCGTTGATCCGATTTCGCGCGAGGAACGTCGCCGGCTGGCGGAGGACATCGTTGCCGGCGGGTCGGCCATTGAGGCGATCCTGCGGCGAGCGGCGCAGTCGCTTGGCATTCTGACACAGGAGCTTGGTGTAGCACTTGGTCCGCGTCTCGAACGCGCGACGTTGCGCCGAATCGAGTTGGTGCGCGTGGCGTCCGACCGGTTGTTGCTGGTTATCAGTCTCAACGGCGGGGCGGTGCGAACGATCTTTGTGGAAGTGCCGGGTACGATTGCCGACCAGGCCATGGTGGAAGTGTCGATCGTGCTGAACGAACGATTGGTGGGTCTTACCCTCGACCAGTTGCGCACCTCGTTGCCATCGCGCTTGCGTGACGTGCAGACTCGTCCGGAAACGGCCGAACTGTTGAATATCTTTATCCAGGAAGGCGATCAGGTGTTTACGCGGGCTGCCGAACCGCTCGAAGCCGTGGTGATCGGGCAGCCGTCGCTGCTCGCCGATCAACCGGAGTTTGCCAGCGGCGAACGGTTGCGTCAGCTCTTTGATTTAACGGAGCAGCGTCAGCAATTGGCGTCGTTGCTGGAGTCACGTCCGGGCTCGAACGGCCTCAGTATCACCATTGGCAACGAGCACGGCGATCCCCGACTCGATGCGTTTACCGTTGTCACCGCCGAATACACCGCCGGGTCACTGAGCGGTGTGATTGGCGTTATCGGCCCGACCCGCATGCCCTACGACAAGGTCATCGCGCTCGTCGGACACACCTCGCAGCTCGTGTCTGAGCTGCTCTGCTGACCTGACTATTTATGGCTGACTATTACGCGGTACTCGGTGTGCCGCGCGACGCATCTGACGATGATATCAAACAGGCGTATCGACGACTGGCGATGCAGTGGCATCCGGACCGGAACAGTGGTGCGAAGGCAGCCGAAGAGAAGTTCAAGGAACTGAGCGAGGCCTACGACGCTTTGCGCGATCCGCAGAAGCGCGCGGCGTACGATCGCTATGGAGAGGCCGGATTGCGCGGCGCGTCACAGGCGCAGTACGAGCACGTCGACTTGTCCGAGGCGCTGAATATCTTCATGCGCGACTTCGGTGGCTTTGGCGACTTGTTTGGTGGACAAGGCGGCCGTCGGCAGTCGGGACCACGCGGCGGTGCCGACATCAAGCTCCCGCTCCCGCTCACGCTCACTGACGTCGCGACCGGCGTGGAAAAGAGCGTCGTACTCAAGATTCTCGACGCGTGCGACAAGTGCCTGGGGTCGGGCTCCGAGCCCGGCACCAACGTGCAGACGTGTGCCACGTGTCAGGGCGCCGGGGAAGTGCGGCGGGCGCAGCGCTCGTTCTTCGGGCAGTTCGTCTCGGTGGCACCCTGTCCCACCTGTGCAGGTGAAGGCGTGGTGGTGTCGTCGCCGTGCAAGAAGTGTCGGGGTGAAGGGCGGATACGGGCAGAACGCACGTTGAAGATTACGGTGCCGGCCGGCGTTGCGACCGGTCAGTACATGACGATGCGCGGTTCTGGCAACATCGGCCCACGCGGCGGAACGCGTGGCGATGTGTTGGTGGTGTTCGAGGTTGAAGACGACGAGCGATTCGACCGCGATGGTGAAGATCTGTTTTGCGAGTCGCTGGTGACCTATCCGCAATTGGTCTTCGGCGCTGATGTCCGCGTACCGGGTCTTGCGGGCGACCTGTCATTGCGCATCCCGGCGGGCACACAAAGCGGCACCGTGTTTCATCTGCGCGGACGCGGATTGCCGCGCGTGAATGCGTCGGGCACGGGCGATCTGCATGTGCGGGTTCAGCTGTGGACGCCGCAGACGGTGGAGGGGGAGGAGGCGGCGCTCATCCAGCAGTTGGCATTGCGACAGGGATCGGCACCGCCGCAGCGTGAGAAGAGCATCTGGTCAAAGATGAAGGAAGCCCTTGGCGCCTGATACGGTGCCACATTGGACCAGCGTGCGGGTGCGGCCGGATGCCTCGTCGGCGGCGGCACGCACCGCGTGTATCGCCGCCCTCTTCGCCGTGGGCGCACAGGGTGTGCACGAAGATGAAACCGAACTTGTCACGCACTTTCCGCCAGACACCGATCTCAGGCGCGTGCACCGCGCGCTCTCCGAGGCCGATGCTGCGGTCGCCATCGAAACCGCTGCCGTGCCGGACGTCGATTGGGGTGAGGCGTGGAAGGCGCGCATCGTGTCACACGAACTCGGGCCGCTCACGGTCGCTCCGCCGTGGTTGGCACACGGTCGCGACGTCGCCACCACAATCGTTATCGAGCCGGGCATGGCGTTCGGGACGGGTGATCACCCGACGACACGCGGCGTCGTGCGCTTGCTTCCGACAGTCCTGCGGGTTGGCGACGTGGTGGCCGACCTCGGCGCTGGCAGTGCGGTGCTCTCGATCGCGGCGGCAAAATTGGGCGCGTCCCGCGTCTACGCCATCGAGATGGATGGAGACGCAATTCCCGATGCCGAAGCCAACGTGGCGCGCAATGCCGTAGGGGATCGTGTGCACGTCTTCGAAGCGGACGCCGGCGTGCTGTTGCCGTTGCTCGCGCCGGTGCGGGTCGTGCTTGCCAATATCATCTCGTCGGTGCTGCAGGAACTGCTGCCCACGATCGCCGCGTCGCTCAGCCCCGATGGCGCCGCTATTGTGAGTGGCATTCTCACCGAAGAGCGCGACATGATGTGTGCGTTTCTGTCGGCCACCGGGTGGCAGGTGTTGCAGGAAGACGCGGAGGGGATCTGGTGGTCGGCGTCGATCGCGAGAGCGTAGGCGCCGGTCGGCCCACGTTCGTGACCAGTGAAACACTGGTCACGAAAACCACGTGCATTCTCGATGCACGCGCCGCGCGCCACATGCGGGTGCTGCGCCTCGACGCCGGTACGGCTATCGGTTTGCGGGATGGTCATGGGGGGATCGCTGAAGGGCACCTCGTGCGGCTCACCAAGTCGCAGGCGCACGTAGACGTCCAGGCCGTATCGCATCGCGAGCCCTTGCCGGCCGTGCACCTGCTGATTCCCGTGGCGGACAAAGACCGCATGTTGTGGCTGGCCGAGAAAGCGGGCGAACTTTCCTGCACCAGTTGGCGACCGGTCGTGTGGCGGCGTTCGCGCAGTGTCACGTCACGCGGCGAAGGCATGAGTTTTCAGTCCCGTGTACGAGCCCGCATGGAAGGCGCACTCGCGCAGTCCGAAGGTGCATGGCTTCCGCAGCTCTTTCCCGATGCCAACGTGGAGCGAGCGCTGCTGGCCGCCCCGACGGGCGATCGTATCGTGCTCGATCCCGGCGGTGAACCCTTGGTTGGACGAAACTCGCGTGCCTTGAATGGCCCGATCACGCTGGCCATCGGACCGGAAGGCGGCATCGAAGACGATGAACTGGCCGCACTCGAGCGCGCCGGATTCCGTCGGGCGTCGTTAGGCGCTACGATCTTGCGCTTCGAAACGGCCGCGATCGCGGCACTGGCAATGGCCCGCACGGCGCTCGCCACACCCTCTGAGTCCTCGATCCCATGACCGAGTCCTGCCTCTTTTGCCGGATCGTACGCGGTGAACTGCCCGTGGCATTCGTGGCGCAGAACGAGTATGCCGTGGCGTTTCGGGATATCAACCCGCAGGCACCGATGCACGTGCTGGTCGTTCCCAAACGGCATCTGCCTTCTCTGGCGGAGGCGTCCGACTCGACCGAGCTGGGCGCCATGGCGCTGCTCGCCGCTCAGGTGGCGCGAACCGAAGGCTTCGCCGAAACAGGCTATCGGACTGTCATGAATACCGGGGCCCATGGAGGCCAGACGGTCCTGCATCTCCATTTACATGTGCTGGGAGGCCGGGCGATGGGTTGGCCACCGGGGTAACAGTCTGTCCGATTGCCTTGACCCCCTCGATCCGTCAGGGTAAGATATAGGGCTGTCGTGCTTTGAACCACACTTACTGTCGCAGTTCGAGCCGGATCGTCGGCGAGTCCTGACGGCCCCAGGGAGAGATCGAGTTTGTCGGAAGTCATTATCCACGAGGACGAGAATTTTGAGCGGGCCCTGAAGCGCTTCAAGAAGAAGTGCGAGAAGGCCGGCATCCTGTCCGATCTGCGCAAGCATCGCCCCTACGAGACGCCGTCCTAGACGCGCAAGCGCAAAATTAACGCCGCCGTGCGCAAGAATCGGCG
>JANOKE010000203.1:0-5905 GCA_031419135.1 Gemmatimonadaceae bacterium | reverse complement strand
TCGCATCGTTGTCACGCCCATGGTGCTTGGCGAATCGCACGCCCTGTTTCTTCGATTGCTTGGCCGAGTGCAAGCGGCTGCGGCGCTCGATGGCGTGCTGCGCGATCCCACTCACGTGGTACTCTCGCTCGACGAGGCACTGGTGAGAGCCGCCGTGGAACGGTGGGTGGTGCCGTATCGCGATCAAACCTTTTCGCTTTGTGACGCAGTGTCATTCGAGGTCATGCAGCGCGAAGGCATCACACGAGCACTGTCGATCGACAAACACTTTGTCACCGCTGGCTTCGATATCGTGAGCTGACCGATTCGCAGTACCGCACCGCCGAGGCGAAAGGCTGCCACGCGTTCATCATTCACCTGTTTCCCGCGAGTTCCCATGCGTCCATTGACAGTTGCGGTTGCCGCTCTTGCGGCGTCGGCGTGCGCCATGTCGCTCAGCGCGCAGTCCAAGCCCCGAGAGCATGATCTCAAGCTCCCCATTGGCGGCACACCGGGGCCGCTCAATGCCATCACTGATGTGAAAGGCGTTGAGGTTGGCCACGCCACGCTCATTTCCGGACGCGGCAAGCTGGTGCCAGGGCAGGGTCCTGTCCGCACCGGCGTCACCGTTGTACATCCGCGTGGCAAGGCCAACGCCGATCCCGTGTTCGCGTCGTGGTTTACGCTGAATGGGAATGGCGAGATGACCGGAACCACCTGGGTTCAGGAGAGTGGCTATCTCGAGGGGCCCATCGGTATCACCAATACGCACAGTGTTGGCGTGGTGCGCGACGCGATCATCAAGTGGGAAGTGACACAGAAGAATGTATTGCAGCCGTGGTGGTTGCCGGTGGTTGCCGAGACGTACGACGGCGGACTCAATGACATCAACGGCTTCCACGTGAAAGAGCAGCACGTTCTCGACGCGCTCAACTCGGCCACGGGCGGACTGCCGAAGGAAGGCGTGGTTGGTGGCGGCACTGGCATGACGTGCCTTGGTTTCAAGGGCGGTATTGGCACCGCCTCGCGCACGCTCACGACGCAACAGGGCGGCTACACAGTTGGCGTCCTGGTGCAGTGTAACTTCGGATCGCGGCGCGATCTGCGAATCGCTGGTGTGCCGGTGGGCGAGGAGATCCTCGATTTGCAGGCCTGTATTGCCAACACCGAGCCGCTCCCGGCGAATTCGCAACGCCGTCGTTGTGACGCGCCCGGTGCCAACGACGCGCAGATGGATGTGCCCGAACAGGGATCGATCATCGTGGTTGTGGCCACCGACGCGCCGCTGTTGCCACATCAACTCAAGCGCATCGCCACGCGCGTATCGCTGGGTATCGGCCGACAGGGCGGATTTGGTGGCAACGGTTCGGGCGACATTTTCGTGGCGTTCTCCACCGCCAACCGGAACACCTGGGCATCGGACAGCGTGACTACGCTGCAGATGATCACGAACGACCGGATTTCGCCGCTGTTCCACGCCACCGTGCAGGCCACGGAAGCAGCGATCACCAATGCGCTGCTGGCCGCCGAGACCACTACCGGGGCAAATGACCTGCGCATTTATGCAATGCCGTTGGACCGCCTGATGGCGGCAATGCGGAAGTACGGGCGCATCAGGTAAATCGTATGCGGCAATCGTTGTGCGGCACCCACCAACAACATTTAACCGCAGGGGACGCGGGGGACGCGGGGGACGCAGGGGGTGCGAAGGTGGTCCGAATGGATCCCCTGCGTCGCCCGCGACCCCTGCGGTAAAAATGTTGTTGGTTTGTTCGTCGCGTGACCCCTACATCACGCCGTACGCCAGCATCGCCTCCGCCACTTTTACGAAACCCCCGATGTTCGCGCCGTTTACGTAGTTCACAAACCCGCTGCCGTCATCTCCGTGTTTCACGCACGTGGTGTGGATGTCCAGCATGATGTGTTTGAGCCGATCTTCGACTTCTGCGCGGCTCCACACCAGACGCATGGAATTCTGCGACTGCTCCAGGCCTGACACCGCGACGCCGCCGGCGTTTGCGGCCTTGGCCGGCCCGAAGAGCACCTTGTTCGACACGAGCAGCTGAACGGCTTCTGGTGTGCTGGGCATGTTGGCGCCTTCGGCCACCGCCATCACCTTGTTGGCCACAAGCGCCTTTGCATCGTCCAGCAGCAGCTCGTTCTGTGTGGCATTGGGAAACGCCAACTGGCACGGCACCCGCCACGGCGTCTGGTTGGCATGATAGGTGGCACCCGTGAAGTGGTTGGCGTATTCCGCGATGCGTCCGCGTCGCACTTCCTTGAGCGCTTTCAGCCATTCGAGTTTTTCCGGACCAATACCGTCGGGATCGTGAATGAAGCCACCGGAGTCCGAGGCAGTCACCACCTTCGCACCCAACTGGTTGAGCTTGTCCATGCAATAGAGCGCCACGTTTCCTGAGCCCGACACCACGGCCGTTTTTCCTTTGAATCCTTCGTCGCGCGACGCCAACATGGCCTCGGTGAAGAACACGAGACCGTACCCCGTTGCTTCGGGACGAATGGCACTGCCGCCGAACGATTTCGCCTTGCCGGTGAACACACCGGTGAACCGGTTCTCCAAACGACGATATTGTCCGAACATGTAACCGATTTCGCGTGCGCCCACACCGATATCCCCGGCAGGAACGTCTGTGCGCTCACCAATGTGGCGTGAGAGTTCGTTCATCAGCGATTGGCAAAATCGCATCACTTCGCGATCGGTCCTGCCCTTGGGATCGAAGTTGGATCCTCCCTTGCCGCCGCCCATTGGCAGCCCAGTGAGTGAGTTCTTGAAGGTCTGCTCGAAGCCCAGAAACTTGAGCACGCTGATCGTGACACTCGGGTGAAATCGCATGCCGCCCTTATACGGCCCAATTGCCCCGTTGAACTGTACGCGCCAAGCGCGATTCACGTGCACTTCCCCGCGCTCGTCTTCCCAGGCCACCCGGAATGAGATCAGGCGGTCGGGTTCGGCCATGCGCTCGAGAATCTTGGCGTCGCGGTAGCGTTGATCGTTGAGGATCAGCGGCATCACCGATTCGGCGACCTCGCGAACGGCTTGATGAAATTCCGTTTCGTAAGGATTGCGGGCAACGATGTCCTGCATGAAGCGGTCGACGGCGGCGGCGTGGGCTGACTCTGACATGGGTCCTTGTTTGGTTGAAACAGGATTCGGCTGAGTGTTGACTGTAAGCTACAGTCGCATCGACAAGGTGGGAAATTCGTCCAGAAAACTGCGCTGCGTGGTGCACCTCGGCTAGAGCGACATCGGGCACTCGCGTGCGGTGAATTCTCTGTAGGGGGCTCCACTCGCCCATCGGTCGAATGCCTCGTATACTCTGAATGAGGCGTTTGACCCCCCTTTTCGCCAGTGATCTCCGTGCCCACCAACATGTTCGTTCCAACGGTGCTGCTTGCGCTCGCCGTCGCGCTCCTCGCGTTGTCACTGCGCGTAGTCAAGGAATACGATCGTGGCGTGATCTTTTTTCTGGGCAAGTACACCGGCGTGCGCGGCCCCGGTCTCATCATTCTGATTCCCATTCTCGAGCAGATGACCAAGGTGACGCTCCGCACGATCACGATGAACATTCCCTCCCAGAAAATCATCACCAAGGACAATGTGTCCATCGATATCGCGGCCGTGGCGTACTACCATATCGTCGATCCCAGGAAGTCGGTGATTGCCATTGAAAACATCAATTCGGCGATCAACCAGATCAGTCAGACTACGGTACGAAACGTCGTAGGCCAGTTCAGCCTCGATCAGCTCCTGTCGCAAACGCTCGATATCAACGCGAAAATAAAGGATGTGATTGACGGCCACACGGAGCCGTGGGGTGCGCAGGTCACGGCTGTCGAGATCAAGGACATCACGCTGCCCGACAACATGCAGCGCGCCATGGCGAAGGAAGCCGAAGCCGAACGTGAGCGTCGCGCGAAGATTGTGGCCGCTGAGGGGGAGTTTCAGGCAGCGGTGAAGCTGGGTGAGGCGGCCGATATCATCGCGCAGCATCCGGTGGCGCTGCAACTGCGCACGCTGCAGACCATGGCGGAAATCAGCGTGGAGAAAAATTCAACGATCATTTTCCCGGCGCAATTCATGACCACCGTGCAGGACGCGATCAAGATGATTCGCGGCGACCTGGCGGTGTAAGCCATGCTTATGGCACTGATGTCGATGGTGCTGGTGCTCGCGACCAACATCGCGCCGTGGCGGGACACCTACACCCGCCAACCGCTTGATGTCGAACACTATCGCTTCGCGCTCACGTTAGCCGACAGCACCGATCGTATCGTGGGACAGGCCACCGTACGCATGCGGTTGTTGGCGTCCAACCTCAGCAGCGTGTGGCTTGATCTCGCGAATAGCAGTGCCGCGCGACAGGGACGCGGCATGGTGGTGAGCGCAGTGACGAGAAACGGCATCCCGTTGGTGTTCGCGCACACCGCCGATCACCTCACGATGACGTTGGACAAGGTGTCATCAGCCGGCGAGACGGCGGAATTCGTGGTGCAGTATGCCGGTGTCCCGGCCGACGGGCTGCACATCAAGCCCAACACACACGGCGACCGCACGTTCTTCTCCGACGACTGGCCCGACAAGGCGCGTCAGTGGTTGCCGGTGATCGACCACATTTCCGACAAAGCGACCATGGAGATGGACGTGTTGGCTCCGTCACACTATCAGGTTATCTCCAACGGCCGACGCGTGGAGGAGTCCGACGTGCCGGGCGGCATGCGTCGCACCGTGTGGCGCGAGGGGGTGCCAATTGCCCCGTGGCTGTACGCACTCGGTGTGGCGCGATTCGCTGTGCAGCACGTGGGCGAATACAACGGGGTGCCACTGGAAACGTGGGTGTTCGCGCAGGACCGCGATGCCGGTTTTTACGACTTTGCCGTGCCCACCAAAGATGCACTGGCCTTCTACAGCGAGTGGGTGGGGCCGTACTCGTACGAAAAGCTGGCCAACGTGCAGTCCAACTCCGTGAGTGGCGGCATGGAGTCGGCGTCGGCCATCTTCTATTCGTCGGGCAGCGTTTCTGGAACCCGTTCCCTGCGGTGGCGCAACGTGGTCATACACGAGATTGCGCATCAGTGGTTTGGCAACGCCGTCACTCAGAGTGACTGGAACGACGTCTGGCTGAGCGAGGGGTTCGCCACTTATTTCACGCTGCTGTTCATTGAGCACGCGTACGGCCGTGACGAGTTTGTGGCCGGGCTGCGTGATTCGCGAACCACCGTGGTGAATTTCTACGCGAAAACGCCCGAGTACCGCGTGGTGCATCGAAATCTGTCGGACATGACGCAAGTTACCACGGGGATGACGTACCAGAAGGGCAGTTGGACCCTGCACATGCTGCGCCAATTGATGGGCGATGATCGTTTCTGGGCGGGTATCCGCGACTACTACGCGCGCCATCAAAACAGGAGCGCGTCAACGAATGACTTTCGCCTCGCGATGGAACGCGCGTCGGGTCGCGATCTGTCCGCATTCTTCCAGCAATGGCTGTACCGCGGCGGTGTGCCCAAAGTCGAGGGGACATGGCACTGGGACGGGAACGCGAAGCAGATCGTGGTAACCCTTGCACAAACGCAACTCGGCGAGGCGTTTCTGCTGCCGGTGGAGATCGGGATCTCCCTGCCGGGGGCGCGTGCGCGCGTGGAGCGCGTGGAACTCACGGCGCGGTCGGGCCGATTCACATTGACGGCGGAACAGGAACCTGCGGCGGTGGAACTGGATCCCAACGTGCGGTTGCTGATGGATGGCCAACTGACTAAGCGCTGAGCCTGCCAACTGCAGTGGTGCTACTGCAGTGGGGGTACAACAACTGCAGTGGGGGTACATCAACTGCAGTGGGGGTACATCAACTGCAGTGGGGGTACATCAACTGCAGTGGAAGTACCACAACTGCAGTGGAAGTACCAC
>JANOKE010000202.1:0-1458 GCA_031419135.1 Gemmatimonadaceae bacterium | reverse complement strand
GCGGCACATCCACCTGAAGCAGCAGGTCTTTGGTGTTCTTGTTGTAGAACTCAAGCGTACCGGTGAACTTGCTGTCGTGAATTGCGTAGTCAATGGCCAGCGAGCTCTGTGCGGTTTGCTCCCACCGAAGGTCGGGATTCGGGTTCTGCGTTGGTACCACACCCGTGTACACGGTGTTGCCGAACACGTAGCGGGCATTGCCGTCGGCACCCAGCAGTGTCAGCGACGCGTATGGACTCACGGCTTGATTGCCCTGCAGGCCGTAGCCGGCACGCACGCGCAGGTCGTTGAAAAACGACAGGCCCTTCATGAAGCCTTCGTCGCTCAGGCGCCACGAGGCCGACACGGCCGGGAACACCGACCACTTGTTGTCCGTACCGAACTTCGAGGAGCCGTCGCGGCGAACCACACCAGTCAGAAAGTAGCGATTCTTTAAGCTGTAGTTCGCGCGCGTGAAGAAGGACGCCAACGTGCTGTTCACCGCATACGAGTACGGCGGGTTGAGCGTCGCACCGGCGGAGAGGTTGTGGTACAGGAAGGCGTCGGTGAGGAAGTTGCGACCTTGCGCGCCGAATCCGTTGGACGTGTAGTCGGCGTACTCGTAGCCACCGACAATCTCAAACTCGTGGCTCTGCCCGAGATTCGGCTTGAACGTGAGCAGCGTCTGAATGGTCGCGGCCGAGGTATTGCGACTGTCGATGGCCGCGAGACCATTGTACTCGGCGCCCGACGGGCTGATGGCTGGGAAATAGTGATTGCGACCGCTGCTGGTCTTGTCGAAACCGACGTTGACCGAGCCCGTAAGTGGCGCGAAAAACGTGTAGGACGTGGTGATGTTGCCAAGCATCCGGTTGGTGGTGGCGTTGTCTTCGACCTGGTAGATGAGCGCCACCGGGTTGCGCGACCCCTGACGCCCCGTCCCGATTTCGTAGTACGGATTGCCGCCTGTGGCAGTGCTGAAGATCGGGCGCGTAGGATTGAACGACACCATGTTGTTGAACACGCCTCCCTCGAAACCACCGGTCGACTCGAACGGGATGTACTTGTTGAGGACCTGCGACGCGTTGAGGTTGAAGCCGAGCAGGAGCTTGCCTTCGAGCGCCGCCGTGCTGGCGTTGAGGCGTGCCTGGATTCGCTGAAAACCGTTGCCCTTAATAACGCCACGGTTGTCCATGTAATTGAGTGACGCGCGATAGCGGGTGTCCGCTGTACCGCCCGAAAATGCGAGGTTATGGTTTTGCGTGATGCTCGATTGCGATACGGCACTCTGCCAGTCGGTGTTTGCCGTCCCAAGGTTTGCCAGGCGGCTCGCGTCGAGTTTGCCGCCAGTCACCTGCGTCTGGACGAAGGTGCGGTACTCGTTTCCGTTCAGCACGTCGAGCGGACGGGCAATCGACGAGAAGGCCGTATACCCTTCGTATTCCATCGTGCCCGAACCCTGCGAACCCTTCTTTGTCT
>JANOKE010000201.1:0-16096 GCA_031419135.1 Gemmatimonadaceae bacterium | reverse complement strand
CCAAGCCCGCTGCGGCGAAGAAGACCACTCGCACCAAGACCATCCCGTACGATGTGGCAGCGCAACTGCGTACGCCGAAAGAAATGGCGGCCTACCTCGACGCGTGGATGGCCGACGCTCCTGACGACGCGGCTGGCATTGCGCGTGCACTGGGAGATATCGCGCGTGCGAAAGGCATGACGCAGGTCGCCAAGGAGGCGGGGATGAGTCGCGAAAGCCTGTACAAGGCGCTCAGCGCCGAAGGGAATCCAAGTTTCGCGACGGTGTTGAAGGTCGCCCGAGCGCTCGGCGTGAAACTGCACGCGACGGCGGCGTGAGTCGCAATATGCTCGCATCGGCGGAACCTTCGCGAAGCATCGATCGCCGGTGCCCTCGGCGATGCCGAAGCCCTGCGAGCGTCCACAGAAGGTGAAAATATACGTCACTAGCGTCTAAATACGCTTGTTTTGGACGGTAGCGGGCTCTATAATCAGCACATGCCGCCACTAGTTCCTCCTTTTCCCCCAATCCGAAGGCTGAGCCCCGCGCCCACGCGGAGCACGTTTCTCTTTGGGCCGAGGGGCACCGGGAAGTCCACGTATGCGCAGCAATGCTTCCCCGACGCGCTCATGCTGGACCTGCGATCCGGGCCGATCGCGCGGGCCTTGGCGTCTGAGCCGGAGCGCCTGCATGGCATGCTCGACGCCACGGCCGCGAATCGTTGGGTTGTGATCGATGAGGTGCAACGGGTCCCGGCAATCCTCGATCCCGTGCACCAACGCATGGACCGTGAGCCGGAACGCCGCTTTCTGCTCACCGGATCCAGCGCGCGATCGCTGCATCGCGCCGGCGTCAACTTGCTTGGTGGCCGCGCCGGTCGACGCATCATGTCGCCGTTCCTCGCCGCGGAGCTCGGCTCGGCATTTTCGTTGACGGTTGCACAACGCATCGGATTGCTGCCGGTGATATGGACTGCCGAGAACGCAGAACAGGCGCTGGCCGACTATGCCACGGTGGCGGTGTTTGACGAGGTGCGCGCCGAAGCACGCGTGCGACTGATCGACGGCTTTGCGCGCGCGCTCGAGCAGCTGGCGCTCTCTCATGCGAGCGTGATCAGTCCCACCGCGATCGCTCAACTGGCGGCCGTCAAGAAGAGTACGGTCATTGACTGGATTGACGTGCTCGAGTCGATGTTCCTGATCGCACGGGTCCCGGTGTTCAGTGCCCGCCCATCGCGACGCGCATTGGCAGCGCAGCCCAAACTCTATTTCGCCGACACCGGTATCGCGGCGGCGTTTCGGCCATCGGACAGCGCCCGCATGGCCCCCGACGCCATCGGCGCATCCCGCGAAGGCCTCGTGTATCAGCATCTGGCGGCGTGGTGTGAGGCCGAACGCGATGCGCGTCTCACCACCTGGCGTACTACCGGCGGCGTCGAGGTGGATTTCGTCGTGGAAACCTCACATGGTCTCGTCGCGATCGAAGTGAAGAGTGGTCACGCGCTCCGCCCCGTCGATCGACGAGGCCTGCTGGCCTTCCACGATGAGTTCCCGGACGCGCGTCTGATCGCGCTGGCCGACGTGCCCCTCGCACAGCAACAGGGGCCGATCAGCATATTCCCAATCGCCCAGTTCCTCCTCGGCATCGTGCCGGGCGCTGCACTGCCGGGATGAGGCGCTCCGATCGTCACGCGGTCGCGAGTTGCTGTCGACGGCAGGCGGCACTACGTGACGCCGTTTGGGGAGGGCGAATCGTTGCGCGACCGGACGACGCGCGAGGGCCAGCTGCCATTGGGCGATGCGTTGCGCCTCACGGCGCAGGTGCCTACGCCAATTGGAGGATCTGGTTCAGACGCGCGCAGACGAGCGCAAACTGCGTCGCGGGCGCTCGCTTTCGCGGATGCGGCTTGGCTCGCCGGAGACGCCAGTCAAATGACTTTGGCTGATGGCAGAGGACGTAGCTGATGCCCGCCTTGGTTCCCGAGGCCTTGCCAATGGCGACCGCAAATGGATTGTCGGCGTTGTAGGCGGCCGTTGTCATCGGCAAGCCGATCACCAATGAGGTCTTCGCGTTGAAGGTGCGCGGCGAGAGCACGAGAAACGGATGGACGTCGCGCATCTCACGTCCGACCTGCGGATTGCAGTCGATCCAGATGATGTCCTGGCGCGCTGGTACCCACGTCGCTCGTGACGCTGGCGTGTCGCGCTCGCGCCGTGCTACCACCGTTCGGCACCCACGCGTGGTGCCGCCATCGCTTCACCGCCGTGACGCGCCGGATCGAACAGC
This sequence comes from Gemmatimonadaceae bacterium, assembly GCA_031419135.1. Classification (GTDB taxonomy): domain Bacteria; phylum Gemmatimonadota; class Gemmatimonadetes; order Gemmatimonadales; family Gemmatimonadaceae; genus Gemmatimonas. Next base: position 13,831 of record JANOKE010000201.1, on the reverse strand, counting down.
GCGAGCCGTTGTTCCAGCGTGAGCGGATCGGCAGCGACAGGCGTGATGACAACCTCGCGCCCCTTGACCGACACCCGCACGCGCTGATCGACCCGAAAGTTCGCCGCCTTGGCGACGGCCGCCGGCAGGCGGACGCCGAGGTTGTTGCCCCACTGTTTGAGATCGAGCTCGGCTTCGGCCATGCGTGGCTCCCTGAATGTTTATACGAAGTATAGACACGTGGGCCGTGCGCGGCAACGTGCCCAGCCGGCCGCTGTGTGCGCCGATGACGTCCGGCGGCCACTCGTAGCCGCTCCGGCCACGACGCGCTGACATATGGCGTTCCGTCTCCCGGAGCGCCCACTGTCGTCGTCCGAACTGCGCGACCAGCTCCAAGCCACCCTCAGCGGCGGCTATACCCTCGAACGTGAACTCGGCCGTGGTATGTCGCGCGTGGTTGTGGCAGAGGCGTCGAGACTCAAGCGAAAAGTCGAGTCAAGGTGTCGATACGCGCTGGATGCGCGGCGGATTTCCTGAAAGCGTGACGGCCGCGTCCGATCGGACGAGCCTGTCGTGGCGTCGGGATTCTTACGCAGCTATCGGGAGCGCGACGTGCCGATGTTTGCGCCATGTCTCCCGACGGCGGCCATCGAACGAACAAGATTCGGGTCATCCAACCACACCGCTATGGCCTTCGCGACGAAGACTATCTCCATTTGAAGATCCTGACCTGCAACCTCCCACCGCTCCCGCCGTCCTGGAATCCCCGAAATTCACGCACACGAATCCCCGAAGAGCCTTTGTTTCGATGACCGGTCCCATGGATCGACTGACCTCTGCGCTCGCCGACCGCCACCGCATCGAGCGGTTTCTGCGCGGGATCACTGAACCGAAACGCTAAACACTCGCCGTGACGAGTGACAAGCCGTTACTGTGTGTCGGCGATGATTCCTCGAAGACGGAGGTTCCCATGGTAGTCTCTCTCCCCGAACCGTCGTGAGCACCGCGCTCGAGCGCCTCACCGCCGCCCTCGCCGACCGGTACCGCCTCGAGCGCGAGCTCGGACAGGGTGGCATGGCCACTGTCTTCCTTGCTGAAGACCTGAAGCACCAGCGCAAGGTCGCCATCAAGGTGCTGCGGCAGGAGCTCTCGGCCACCCTTGGCTCCGAGCGCTTCGCGCGCGAGATCGCCGTCGCCGCCCGGTTGCAACACCCGCACATTCTCGGTCTGCTCGACTCCGGTGAAACGGACGGCTTCTTCTACTACGTGATGCCGTACGTCGACGGCGAGACGCTGCGCGAGCGTCTCATCCGCGGCGGCGAGTTGCCCGTGAACGAGGCCGTGCGACTGTTGGGCGAAATCACCGACGCCCTCGCCGCCGCGCACAAGGGCGGTGTGGTGCACCGCGACATCAAGCCGGAAAACATTCTCCTCTCAGGTCGCCATGCGATGGTCATGGACTTCGGCGTGGCGAAGGCCGTCACCGAATCGACCGGCGCCCATCACCTGACCAGCATCGGCGTCGCCCTCGGCACGCCGGCCTACATGGCGCCGGAACAGGCGACCGCCGATCCGCAGATGGTCGTTCGCTTTGACGCACCACAGCTGCAATTCAGCGGAAGTCCGTTGGCGGTCGCGAACGGGATGATTTATTTCGTGGTGCGGGAGCTGGAGAGCGACATCTACGTCATGGAGTTGGTGCGGAAGTGAGTGCAATTGCTCACCTCGTGCGCACCCCTCCTCTGCCGCTAGGCCGCCGCCTTCTTGCGACGACGTGATGCCGTTTTCTTGTGCGGGGCGGGTGACGTCGACGCGCCATTGTGCTCAGACAGTCGGCCCGCAACGTACTTGTGCAGCACGCTGGCAATCAGCGTCTGGTACGGAAGGCCTTCTTCCAATGCTCGCGCCTGAATGTCGTGCAGGTCCCCGGACGACAACCGGATATTCACTCGTCGGTCTTTGATAGCCGTGGATCGTGCTGCTGCTCTGAACCTGGACAATTCGGCCTTGGTGGCCACGGACTTCATCGCGCCCTTGTCAAAGGCCGCCAGGATCTCGTCTTCGTATCGATCAGTCTTGGGCATCGTGATCCTTCCCTCTTAAGTAGTCGCGCGTGGCCTTTCGGCTTGGGATAACGGTCTTGAGAAACACATGATCGCTCGCCTCCACGAATGGCACCAAGTAGGCATAGCCATCGCTCCCCACCACCAGCACCTTCTGCTTCGGATACTTCGCGGGATTCGGGCGCTCGAGGATGTCGAGCAGCCCCCCGGCGTCGATTGCCACGACCATCTGCTCGAAGGAGACGCCACGCTCGATCTTCAACTGCCCATTCTTCTCCGCGCTCCAGCGAAATGGCTTCATGTGCGGAGTCTAGCATCGTGTGTGCCTTTTGTCACCAGCGCGCCTGGTGCGGTGACAAACACTGGCCCGCCGATTCAGCGACGCATCGTGTCCACAAACGCCCTTGGCGACTGCACCGCCACACCGAGTGAGCCGCGACGTGGAACGAAATGCTTCACGTTGCCGGTCACGATGACGTCGGCCCGCCCAGCGATTGCCACCTCGACGAACACGCGATCGTCCGGGTCGGGCAGCGAGAGACGTAGCGGCCTCGCCACGACCGGCTCAGCAATCCGTTCGAGCACTTCGAGCACGGCCCGCCGTTCCGTCTCCGCGAACCCGAAGCGTGGGCGCGCGGTGACCTCGTCGTACGCCGCGAGAATTCGCGAATCGACAAGCAGCGTGGCCGCGCCTTGAAGGATGAGTTGCACGGCCATATCCGACGTGCCGCCACCGGTCAGCAGCGCTGAGACCAGCACATTGGTGTCGAGGACGACGCGCACCGCTGCGTGCTACTCGTCTGCTTCGCGCGTACGGCGAGCGCGACGGACGGCCTTCACCTCCGCGTTGATCTCCGTGCGGCCGAGGTCTGCGGCGCCTGTGCGTCGAGCGCCCGACTGCAGTCGCGCGAGGGCGAGCAGCGCCCGGCCCCGCCGCCACGCGTCAAGGGCGGTGTCTGCGTCGCCGTCGGTGATCGGGATCAGCAGCGCTTTGCCGGCGCCGTCAGCGACCAGCGTCAGGGGCTCTCCGGCAGCGAGACGTTCGAAAACACGCCCAGGCGTGTTGCGCAAGTCGCGGTAGGTGATCGAGGGCTGTGACATGTGGTCTCCTGTCGAGGTAGCGTGTTCAGCTACATTTCCGCTACACGAACGCTACACCATTGCCCGCCGATCCGCCATGCTGACGGAGAGGGTCTACGGCCCGCGAAAACGCTCACGCCGTACACATGCTGGCCGAGTAGACTCGACGCAACGCGAGGCGTAGCTTTTTGTTGCGTTGAGATGACGCGGTGATGACGCACCGTCGTATCGTCCGCCGCATGACCACGATCGCGAGACATGAGACCAGCCGATTGACCGCTCACGACGCCCTGATGACCGCTGAAGAGCTGCTGGTGTATCCCATGCCAGACAAGCGTGTGGAGTTGGTGCGCGGGCGTTTGGTCGTTCGCGAGCCCCCTGGCATGCGCCACGGCGAGTGCGCGATGCGCATTGGCGTGGCGCTCAGCAACTTTCTGATTCAGGATCGCGAGTCTTCGCGCGCGACCGCGACGCGCGGTCGGGTTCTCACGTGCGACGCCGGGTTCACACTGGCACGCGGTCCGGACACCGTGCGGGGACCCGATGTGGCCTACGTGTCGCGTGTGCGGTGGGCCGGCCCGATGCCGGATGGATACGGAGAGTTCGCCCCAGACATTGCGGTCGAGGTCCGGTCGCCGTCAGATCGTGCCGGTGAGCTCCTTGCGAAGGTCGGTGATTGGCTGGATGCCGGCACGTCGCTCGTCTGGATCGTCGATCCCATGCGTCGCACCGCGCAGATATTCCGACCGGACGGATCGGTGTCGCTACTCGGCGTTGCCGACTCGCTGGATGGCGAGGACGTGCTCCCTGGGTTTTCGCTGCCGGTCGCGACCGTCATGGAATGACGTCCGCCGTGATAGTTATGACGCTGCCATCAGCCTGACTCTCTCTGATACGCACGAATACCACGCGATAGGAGGCGCGATGGCCACGGTCCAGATGCGCGTGCGCATCGACGCGCGATGGCTTCATGAGCGGAGTCTCAAGTGAACACTGCGGAGAACGAGCCGCGTGACGACGTCACGACCGCTGACGCGCCCGCGCCTTGCGAATGACATCCTGTGCCCGCGGGTCACGACGCAGCGGTTCAAATTCACGCTTGTGCAGCAAGTACAACACTCGCCCGCCGTTGGAGTCGACCGCGCGCTCCCACCACTGCACTGATCGCTCGACATCGCCAAGTAGGAAGTACACAATGGCGATCACGTCCTCGCGCACGTACTCGCGTGCCGATCGCAAGATCGCGGCGTTCAGTTCGATCCTGGCGCTGGCCGTGTCGGCTGCCCCAAGGAATACCTCCGCGCGAATGATCAGGTTCGTTCCGGAGAGGCCTTCGTGTTCGGCCGTTGTCATTCTTCGAAGTGCGGCGAGACGTACGCGACGGGCACTGTCGGCGCGTCCATCCAGCCGCAGCCGTCGCACGGTGCAGCCGATCGCTGGCGATGCCTGCAGCCGTTCGAGGAGCAGGCAGCGTGGCTCCCGCTGCATAGGCGAGAGGCGGCGCAGGGGCTCCTCATCTACCGCTACTCGTAACATGATCACGGAACCGGGATTCAATCTCACGCCGCGTTCGATCACCGCGACCGAAGAATCGCCGAGGTCCGCAAACTCCGCCGACAGCAGCAGGCTGTAGTAGGTGGCGGCGGTGACGTTGGCCGAATCGAGTGCCAGCGCCCGTTCAAGTTCGCGACGGGCGCTGACGGGATCCCAGTCATACCACATGTGCAGTACACCGGCCTGCGCGTGCGCTTCGGCCGACGACGGGTCCAGCGCAAGCGCACGCTCGACCGCACGCCGCATGGGGGGAACGGCCTCGACATCAAGCACGATCGCAAGGTCGCGCTCAAGTTGCTTGAGCCCCGCAACACGCCGAAAGGGTGTGTGCAGGTCATCGTTGTCGAACACGATGACGACGGGAAGCGTGGCGATCGCCCGCTTTAGGTTGGCAAGCGAGCGCCGATAGCGCGCGGTGATCTTGTCGTCCGCGAGAAACGACACCTTCTCGCCGATCGGGTCCGAGAAGACCGTCTCGAAAATGAAACTTACACGTTGCACTACGAGTTGTCGTCGCAAGGCGTCGGCGACCCTTGCCGCTTCATACGCGTCGATGCCCAGCGTGGCTCCGACGTCATCGGCGTTGACGAAGCGCAATCCGGTGGTGCGCATGAACGCCTGATGGAACGTGCTCTTTCCCGGAGATCGCGAAGCGCCATGCCGATCCGGCCGGTCGTCATGAGCGGTCCCGTATCGGCGGGCGGAGTCCGGAAGCATGCTGAAATAGGCATGATGTCGCAAGACGAGCGAGCAGCGAGGCCGACATATACGCGCCAAACGCGATCAGCGCTGTAGCCGTCTCGGCCACGAGCGGCTACCATCAGGTGTCCCCTCCCCCGGAGCCCCGCTGCCGACCTCCGACCACCTGTGCGATGCTGTGGGCCGAGGTGTTTCGAACAGTCTGCGCCACACTGGCGAGTGACGGGCAAAGGGTGAGCCGCCGATCGCGCACCCTGCGTTGCAGCGAATACATTTCATTTTTCAACAGACCCGAAGGCTCCCCCCAATGACTCGAGACGAAATCCTGAGCACGCTCCACAACGCCCACGACGTCCGGCGGGCGTTCGGCGTGTCGCGTCTGTCGCTATTTGGCTCATTCGCCCGCGGTGAAGACCGCGCGGAGAGCGACATTGATGTGTTGGTGGAATTCGAGCGCCCCGTTGGACTTTTTGAGTTCGTTAGGCTCCGACGCCGCCTCGAGGGCCTCCTCCTTCGGCCCGTCGATCTCGTTACCCCCGCGGCGCTCCGGTCGCATACCCGAGCGCAGATCCTTGGTGAGGCAATCGGTGCCTAGGGACCGGCGTGCACGCATTGCCGACATTTTGGAAGCCATCGCGCGCATCGAGACGTACGTTGCGAATCAGACGTTTGAGGAGTTCGCCACAGACTCGAAGACGTTCGACGCGGTGATCCGGAATTTCGAGGTCATCGGTGAGGCAGCGAAGCACGCGCTCAGCGACGGGGAGGCGATTGCTGCCACCGTGCCTTGGCAGGACATGGTCGATATGCGGAACTTGCTCGCACACGAATACTTTGGAATCGACGCGCGCATCGTTTGGCAGACAATTCAGCACGACCTGCCCGACCTTCGGGTGGCGTTGACGACACTGCTTGGGTCCCCGCCGTAGGAGCCTCAACTGAAAGTGGAGCCCTGCGACGGCGAGGGGACCGGGTGTGTCGGGCTGGCACTCGAACGCGCCGTTGTTTGCTCTGCACGGTTCCCGCCGTTCGCCGCGCTGATCACGCCGCAGAAGTAGTCGGCGACGCCGCATGAGTATTCATGAATAGCTCGCTGCCGACGAGGCCTGAGCCGCACGAGACGGACGTGTGTTCGCGACGAACGATGAAGATGTCCAGCGCCATAGCCGCCCCGGCCACGAACGGCTACCATAGGGAGTCCCAATCCCCCGGATGCCCCGCTGCCGACGGCCCTCGGCGGCCGCTTTCGCATCCTTCGCCATCTCGGTGAGGGCGGCATGGCGAGCGTGTATCTCTGCGACGACATCAAGCACGATCGCAAAGTCGCGCTCAAGCTGCTCAAGCCCGAGCTCGCGGCGGTACTCGGCGCCGAGCGGTTCGTGCAGGAGATCAAGACCACCGCGGCGTTGCAGCATCCGCACATTCTGCCGCTGTTCGACAGCGGTGCGGCCGACGGAGCCTCTGCAATGAATCGGTGACGAGACGTCCGCCGAGGCACGCTATCCTATCGCGCCAAGCCTGGCGCCCAAGAGTCAGCGTCCGGAGCAGGCGGCATATCGCTTGACTGGGTACACAATCTGTGCTACTTTCCGCCTCGGCCTTCGAGTGGGATGAGCGCAAGCGCGCGACCAATCTTCGGAGACACAACATCGACTTTGCCGCGGCCACGGAGATCTGGCAGGGTCCCGCGTTAGAGGTTGCGTCCGTTCAGGCGCACCACGGCGAAGACCGAATGCTGGCGACTGGCCTGCTGAACGGACGCTGCATCACCGTGGTATTCACGTGGCGGGGCGACACCCGTCGATTGATTTCCGCTAGACCAGCGAGAAGTTATGAGCGAACGCATTACGAGAGTCACATTAGGTGACGTGATGGAGGACCGTTCCGACTGGGCTCGCGTCGACGCCATCACCGAGGCCGAGCTCGAGGAGGCCATCGCTCAGGATCCGGACGCGGATATTGTGGCTCCGGACTGGACCCGCGCCAAACTCGTCCTTCCGCAACCGAAAGACTCGATACACATGCGTGTCGATCCAGAGGTGCTGGCGTGGTACAAGCAGCGAGGGCGCGGCTACCTCACGCGCATGCATGCCGTGCTGCGTGCCTACTACGAAGCGCACCGGCACGACGCCGCGTAGCGGCTGCCGGAGCATGTACGGATTATCAATGACATTTATGATCGGTACATGCCACCGACGCGTGCTGACGAGCCGCGGCGGGCGATGGCGGGCATGCGGGATCGCCTGATTCACGACTACTTCACGCCTTTGGCGGTTCGGGCTTCCGGGGCCTTGGCATCTTCTTCAACGTCGTCGCTGCCTATGGTGGACCTCGTGCTGGCCCGCGCGCTGGCGCGCGATCCCAGCGAGCGCCATGCGACGATCGGCGAGTTCCAGAAGCGAAAGCGTTTGAAATTGGCGGTTACGTCAGCGCCAGTACCTCCTGTTTCACGGGCTCCCAACCTCACCTGACAAGACATGCCACTCAATGAGCGGCCAATTCGGCTCTTGATCAGCCTAAGCGCATTGCTGTTGGCTCCCGCATGTCACGAGTGGAAATCCCCCGATGAAAACGTGTTGACGGTCTCCGCCAATTCAGTGGCCATGGATAGCGCACAGACGGTTGCAACTGTCGAAATGCCCGGACTCACCAGAACGTTGAACACTGCCCAGCTCGTTGCCAGCGCGCAGTTCGCTGTTCGCGCGAAGTCGGGCACCATTCATGTGCGCTACGTACAAGTGAAGGGGACGGCCGATACTGTCGGCCGCGCCGAAATTTCGCTCGACATCGTAAAAGGGTACACGTACTACGCCAGTCTGACGCGTTGCGTACGACTGCGGGCATCAAAGTTGCGAATCGGGCGAGCATTCCCCACGAAGCATTTCGTCGCGACAGGTGAAGAGCAGGGCACCCACCGCATAGACATCCGCACGGTGATCGATGGTGCCATCACCTGTCGCCTGCTCCGGGGCCATGTAGGCGGACGTGCCCAACGACATGCCCAACGACATGCCTTCGCTGGTGAGCGTGCTGTCGGTGCGAGCGTGACCGACCGTTTTGGCAATGCCGAAGTCCGCAACGATCGCGTGCCCACCGGAAAGCATCACATTGTCGGGCTTCACATCGCGGTGCACGACGTCATGGAGGATGTCGCCATCATCGGCCACGCCCGAGTCGAGCAGCGGCAAAACATGCGGATGATTGAGGCGCGCCGTGATACCGATCTCGCGCAAGAATCGCTCACCGGCGAGTGAGCGCGCCAGCGTGGGGTACAGGACCTTGATCGCCACATCGCGATCGCGTTTGAGATCGCGCGCGAGATACACGGTGGCCATGCCGCCCGCGCCGAGTTCGCGATCGACGCGGTATGGGGCGGCAAGGGCGGTGGTCAGTCGGGCGGTGGTGGTCATGGTGCCGTGAATCTCCCTCGCTGGGAGGGGGCTGGCGCTACCGGCCCGCTCAGTTCGACGCCGGCGGCAGCTCTACCAGCCAGGCGTCTGGCAGGTTCGTCGTCACGTTGCACGCGACGGTCGTGCCATCCTCACTTACGACCACGCTGCCCTGGTAGCAGTGCACCGGGAGCTTCGCGTAGAGCGTTGGCGCGCTTCCGGCGCGGGCACGCCAAATTTCCGTGGTCCCCTGAAATCGGGACAGGTACACTGTGCCGTCGGCGGTCACCGTCGCCAAGCGCTGGAAGTCGGCGGCGACCGGTGTCGGTGAACTCCACGTTGACGTCGTCGTGCTGTAGATCGCGAACGCGGACCGTCCGTCTTGCGTGGCGCCCAATTGAGCGATTTGTAATCCATTGGCCGACAGCGCGAACGTCAACGAGGGGCGCATGCCAGGTGGAGAACCGAGCGGACGGGCGTCGCCCAGCAGTGAGTCGCGCAGCATTGGCGACGATGCGCCGTCGGCGAGAAACATCCACGTGTTCCCGGCCGCCGTCAGGATTGACTCCCCTTTTTGAGGCGACAAGCGGCGCACCCGCCCCGTCGCGAGATCGACGGACAGGAGCGTACCCTTGAGATCCGAGCGCACGAGTTGCTGCGAGTTGAGCCAATTGAGCCAGAACGTACTCAACGTGTCGCTGCTGATCGCCCGCTCAACACTCTCCTCCCGGTTGGCGATGTACACGTTGGAGCCGAGTGCGTCCTGACGGGAATATGCCACGCGTTGCCCATCAGGTGACAACCGTGGATCTCCCAGGTAGGCGTTCAGTGAACGCACGATCGTGCGGTCGCTGGTGGAATTGGGTACCCGCAGCAGGTGGAGCGCATCGGTTACTGGCCGCAGCACGGTCATGAGTCGCCGACCGCTGCTGTCGCTGGTGAACGAACGCGCGGCGGGAAGCGCGCTCCATGCGACCGTAGGCTCGCCTACAAATTGACCTTTCGCTGAATCGACAGTGCGCACCAGCAGATCGCCTGCACCCCACGCGCGTTCGCGAAAGTAGGCGACGCGGGTGTTGCCCAACCAAACCACGCTGGCAATGGCGTCAAGAATGCTGTCCGAAACCACGCCTGATCGCGATACGAGGTTGAGCCCCGGCGCAGGAACTGCTCTCGTGAGCGCGAACCACTGCCCCGACGGCGAGAAATCGCCTGCGCCGCCGTACGGCGCGCTCGGCAACGTCACGGAATCCGTTTCAACGCCTGACTCCACGTCGAGGACGCGTATCTTCGTGGTAGGCGCGAGTCCGTTGTTTGAGTAGAAGTCGCCGTTGCCGCCGGCGGCCACGTAGACGTGGCGCGCGTCGAGAAACCCGACCACGCTGGTCTCACCCGACATAAGCAGGCGCGGGACGCCCGACTTCGTCGGAAATATCCATACGCCAACTGCCTTGTCGGCCAGCGCACCAGACACCAGCACCGCATCGCCGGCGGGACTCCATCGCACTCGTCGAACGTCGCGCACATCGGCGGCGAGTACTTGATCGACCCCAGTGGGCAGCGGACGTATCACCAGCGTCCCACTGCACGACGTTTCGTCATCGAACGTGCCGATGAGTGCCGCAAACTGTTGTCCATCCGGCGAAATGGCGGCGCATCCCACGGCGCCGGAATGTGTGAGTCGGAGCGGTTGGATGTTCGATGGTAACGGCCCGGCGCGCGAGACCGGACGGGCCAACCACCCTGCGATCCCGCCAACGACCAGCAGCAGCGCCGCACCCGCGACACGTGACGTTCGTCGAACGGCGGGTGTGCTGGACGGTGAGGACATCGACGCGCTGACGGGCGCCGAACCCCCTTTGAGACTCGCCGCGAATTCTGTCGCGGTCGCGTGTCGGTCGGCGGGAAGCTTTTCAAGCGATTTGAGCACCGCCGTCTCGATGTGCGACGGCACCGACTTCCGAATGAGAGATGGCCGCTCGGGTTCCGCATTCACGACCTTGGCCACGATCGCCTGCAGGGTCGCGCCGGTAAACGGCGGCTCGCCGGTGAGCATCTCGTACGTCACCGCACCCAGCGCGTACACATCACTCCGCGCGTCGATGGTGCGTTCGCCCATGGCTTGCTCTGGCGACATGTACTGTGGCGTCCCGAGACTCAAACCCGTTTGCGTCATGCGCGCGCCACCGGCACTTTGCACCGCCAGGGCAATGCCGAAGTCCGCAACCAGCGCGTGCCCGCCCTGCAGGAGGATGTTTTCGGGTTTGATATCGCGGTGAATGATGCCCAGCGCGTGCGCGCTGCTGAGGGCGTCGGCCACCTCGCGCGCAATGAGGACCGCTTCGTCGATCGGCAGCTGTTTCTCGCGCGACAGACGCGCCCGCAATGTTTCGCCATTCACGAGCGGCATCACGTAGTACAGCAGGCCATCGGCGTCGCCGCTGTCGAGCAACGGAAGGATGTGCGGATGCTGCAGCCGCGCCGTGGTGCGGATCTCGCTCAGGAATCGCTCGCCGCCCAGGGCCGCACCGAGATCAGGATGCAGCACCTTGATGGCGACATCGCGCTCGTGCTTGAGATCATGCGCGAGATACACGGTGGCCATGCCGCCCATACCGAGTTCGCGCCCCATGCGATAGCGGTCCGCAAGCGCGTCGAACAGTCGCTCTGGGACGGTGCTCACGCGACGGGGTGTACGGCCGCGGAGAGAATCGCTGCATTCATGACTGCGAATATGCGCTATCGGGACTGTCCGCGTCTATCGGGCGGGTCAGGTCAAATAGCCTCGCCTCGATCAGTCGACGAACACGACTCGCTTGCCCAGCGGTGCGAACGAGATGGCGGCCAGCCGGAAGTGCGCGAAACCAAACGGAATGCCAATGATGGTGAGACAATACGCGATGCCGGCCACCACATGCGAAATCCAGAGCCAGATACCGGCGAAGATGACCCACAGGACGTTGGCGAGCCCGGTCCCGACAACGGGTTCCTCGCCCAAGGTCCGCGCATCGACAAGGGTGCGCCCGAACGGCCAGGCGGCAAAGCCGGCTATGCGAAACGCGGCGAAGGCGAACGGGATGCCAACCACCGTGACGCCAAGGATGAACCCGACGAACAGCCAGGCGATACCGGCGACAAGCCCGCCGCCGAAAATGAACCACAGCACGTTAAGGAAGAGTGTCATGGAGAATTGTACGGCCTGACTTCTTCTGACTCTGCCCGCACACGATCGAGCTCGATCAAAATTTCCGACTCACCCTTCAGCTCAACCAGGGGAGAGAGACGGGCAACAATGACGTCCCAATCCAGCGAGCGTTGCCGAGCGATGATCCCGGCAATGTCACTCCAGTCGCGCCGTCGGTTGGCGAAGGCTTTCAACACGATCACATCTTCGGCCGAAGCGGTACGCAGAGCGATGCCCGGCAAGTACTCAAACGTGGACGCGCGATCGATGATCTCCTCCTCGAAGGGAAATCCGGCCAGCGCAATGTCGATCGGAACGCCGGAACTTCCCTGCAACAGGAGCACGCGATTCACCATCGCGAATTCCAAAGCGTCCTGGATCCGGGGCTCGAACAATTCGAGGAGCGCACGAGCTATTGGCTCCTCAGCGCCGAATCCGGTAAACAGTGTGATATCGACATCTCGGGTAAGGCGAGGCTCACCCCACCGGACCACGGCCAACCCACCGATGATACAGGACCGCCAACCCCGTGCGTCCACGACTCGCTGTAGCTCTGCCGCCTGGGCAACGAGTTGATTCATGCACGTCGCAGTGCGAACAGCCGCTGCTGTATGACGAGTCCGGATGTTATCGGCACTGGAGCAGAGTTTCGCGCCGCCTCGAACGCGTCGCCCATGGACTCGATGAACGCTGCGACGTCCACTCGTCGGAGCTCGGCGAGTCGAATCTCGGCGAGACGCGGAGAGGCCGCCCGCCACCGTGTGGTCCATTCTGCGCGCCCGTCACCGGAGGTCATTCGGGGAATCTAGTCGATCGTCGCACTATGATCAGGCTCATGGCGTGATTCCGTCATTGCGCATCAGGTCCGTTCGCCGCTCGCGAACGCGACACGCCGCGTGTCGCGCGGCGGAGACGCAGTCACGCGAAGTGTTCACAGGTCTTGACTCGGCGCCGACGCCGAGCGTACCGTCCGGTGACTGGCGATGCGATGGTACGGGGCGAGTGAAAGTGGTGACGGACATTTCGGCGACCGTGTGCATCTTGGCCCCATGCGCAACGGACCCCAATCGCCGAGGACATACGGAACTTGCTCATGGCTCTTTCGACGATATCCTGGACGCTGGCCGAGCTCGATCGGCTCCCAGACGACGGGAACAAGTACGAGCTTGTCGACGGAGAGCTGTTCGTGACGCTGACTCCGTCGTCGGCGCATGAGCAGCTCGCGTCGGTGTTGCACGCGATACTGGCGCCCTATGTGCGGGCGCAAGGGCTCGGATATGTCTACACGCCACGCGCCGTGGTCCGCACTGACGGGTCTGAGGTGGAGCCGGATCTCATGGTGCGCCCTGCGACGCCAACGTTGCCGGAGACGTGGGAGCAGATGCCCACCCCGTCGCTGGTGGTGGAGATCCTCTCGCGTGCCACTCGTCGGCGCGACCACGAACAGAAGCGCGCGTTCTATCGGCGCATCGGTGTCGCGGAGTATTGGATGGTCGACCGATGGAGCCGGAGCATGCATGTCGTGCGCCCCGACGTTGAGGATCTTATAACCGAAACGGTGTTGGAATGGCGACCGACTGGCGCGAGCGAGCCGCTGCGTATCGACGTCGCGGGGTACTTTCGCGAGGCGCTGGGGGAGCGATAGCGCACACCAACCGGGGAAGCGCTTCAGGTCGAGCATACACGCACTCTTGCAGCGAGGCGGTGATGGACGAAATCAAAGTGGCAGGTGGCAAACTCAAGTCGACCCTCAAGCAACTGATTCGCGAGGGCAACGTGCGCCGCATCATCGTGCGCAACGCGGCCGGTCGCACGTTGATCGACATGCCGCTCAGCGCGGTCACCGAGGCAAGCCAGGTCCCGAGCGACCGCGTCGATCTCGA
>JANOKE010000200.1:0-1636 GCA_031419135.1 Gemmatimonadaceae bacterium | reverse complement strand
ACTTCGCTGGCACAACGACAACGCGTTTGAACAGGAGACGCGCAATGCTTGACGACTCGACGCTGCAGGCGGCCCTCGACTTTCGACGTGCTCGAGATTGGGAGCAGTTCCACTCTCCGCAGAATTTGGCGATGGCCATTTCTGTCGAAGCTGGCGAGCTGCTGGAGCAGTTTCAGTGGATGCTGCCTGGAGAATCATGCCCGACTGAGAAGCATCGGTCAGCGATCGAGGAGGAGATGGCCGACGTCGCCCTTCTACTGACATATCTTGCGAACGACCTCGGAATCGATTTCAACGAAGCTGTGCGACGGAAGTTGGCGCTGAACGCACAGCGATATCCCGTCGATAAGTCGCGCGGAACGGCAACCAAGCACGATGAGCTGTGAGGGCTGAGTGCGCTTCGCCAAATGGTCGTCGACCGCGAAGAATGCGCACACCAAGTGGTGGGAAGCGCGCATCGAGCGGCAGCGCGAGATTGACGCGAGTATCGCGGCCAAGGCCGACACTGAGTACCTGTTCGACAAACCGTACGAGGACAAGAAGAAAGTGCGCGTTGCCGGTCCATTCACCGTTGAGTCACTCTCGCCGCACCGCGTACTCGGGGTCGATGAGAACGATGAACTCATCGACAAGGTCATGGAGCGAAAGACCGGCTATGCCGTCGGTCGCGACTTCCCGTCGATGATTCTCGAGAATCTCAAGGCATCCGGGGTGCAGCGGGCCGCCAGGCCGATCGCATTGAGTTCACGTCGCTCACCGGCTTGCCCGGCGGCGATCTGATTTGTGCGGACGGGCGTTATCTCGAGGGTGGCACCGAGAAGCGAGCGGCCATCTTCATCGGTCCAGAGTTTGGAACGGTCACTCGCCCTGATCGTGTGCAGGCAGCTCGTGAAGCCGCAGAGAGCGGGTTTGATGTGCTTATCTTTGAGGCTCACGCCACCGAGTTCGCCAAGCTCGGCAAGGTACCGGTGCTCAAGGCGCGCATGAACGCCGATCTGCACATGGCCGAGGATCTCAAGAACACCGACAAGGCCAACTTGTTCGTGGTGTTTGGCGAGCCGGATATCACCATCATCCCCGTCGAGCAGAGTCGCGTGCGCGTGAAGGTGAACGGTGTCGACGTCTTCGATCCCAGCACTGGCAAGGTCCGTTCAGATGACGCGGACGGCATCGCCTGCTGGTTCATCGATACGGACTACAACGAAGAGAGCTTCTTCGTTCGGCACGCGTACTTCCTGGGCGCGAACGATCCGTACAAGTCGCTCAAAACCACACTCAAGGCGGAAATCAATCAGGATGCGTGGCAGTCACTGCACAGCGATACGTCGCGCGCGTTCGACAAGCCGAAGAGCGGGCGGATTGCGGTGAAGGTCATCAGCCACCTCGGCGACGAAGTGATGAAGGTTTTCAAGGTGTAGTTGGCCGCCGTCCCTATCGACAAGAATCCTACTTCGGATTATATTCGGGCATGTCACAGCGAACCGGTATCGAGTGGACGGATTCGACTTGGAATCCGGTAACTGGCTGCACTCAGGTGAGCGTCGGCTGCGACAATTGCTACGCGCTCACGCTCGCGAATCGCCTGCTGGTTCATCGATACGGACTACAACGAAGAGAGCTTCTTCGTTCGGCACGC
>JANOKE010000199.1:0-41596 GCA_031419135.1 Gemmatimonadaceae bacterium | reverse complement strand
ACAATGCCGGACTCGCTCAGCTGCTCCTCGGTCGTATGACGGACAACCCGGAGGCAGAGCGCGCGCTTGGTGCTGCGCGCGAGGCGTATCGCGCGCTCCTGCAGGATCGCGCCGCTGACGGCGATGCCAAATGGAACTACGAACTCGCGCTCCGCTCGCCTCCGCCCAACGGTGGTGGTGGAGGGGGTGGCGGCGGCGGTGGCAACGATGCGCCCGACCAGGAATCGCCGCCGCAGGGTGCGCTCGATCAGCGACAGGCCGAGGCGTTGCTGAACAGTGCGGCGCGCGAAGAACGCGACGTGCAGGGACGCAAGCAACAGAAAGGGCGGGTGCCGCCCAACGGCAAAGACTGGTGAGGGGCGTGCGCTGGGCATCCCTGTGGATAGCCGTCGTGTCCGGCACCGCTGGTGCCCAGACCAGCGCGACCGCCATTCTGGATCGCATCGACGTGAACCCGCGTCGGCCGATCGATTTTCATGCGATCGTACTGCCGGAAACCGTGTACGTGGGACAACAGACCACCTACCAGGTGGCGGTGATGCTCAGCGCTGACGCGCGCTCACGATTGCGCCGCAATCCGGAATTCCTGCCGCCGGAACTGAAGGGGTTGCTCGCCTATGAGTTGGGAAAGCCCACCCGCGTTGGAGCGCGAAATTACGCCGGCGGTGAGTTCGAAGCGCACGTGTTTCAACGGGCACTCTTTCCCGTGGCCTCCGGGTCGCAGGTCGTTCCCGCGCCGCAGCTCACCTACGCGCTCCCGCAATCATCCGGCTACTTCAGCCGTGAAGAGCGCTTCGTCGTGCGCGCTGAGAGCGCGGCCTTTATTGTCAAGGCGCTGCCGATCGAGGGTCGACCCGACGACTTCAATGGGGCGGTCGGCGTACTGAAGGCATCGGTTCGTATCGATACGACAGCGGTGCGGGTTGGCGATCCACTGGTCGTTACGCTCCGCGTGCAGGGCACGGGCAATGTCAAGCTCTTCCCTCGACCAACCATCGAACTCGATTGGGCTTCAGCCGTTCCAGGGTCCGAGCGCATTTTTGTGGACAGCAGTGGATCGCTCGTGCGCGGCACCAAAGAGTTCGACTGGATCCTCACGCCGGCGCGCGACGGTCGGGTGCGCATTCCGCCGCTTCGCTATGCGTATTTCGATCCATATGCCGAACGCTACAATGTTGCCGAATCGGCGGCGGTGGAGTTGTCTGTTCTCACCGGTACGCTGGCCGTCGCCGATGATGGTGAGTTTGCTGCGCTGCTGCCATTGCGCGTGATCACCGATTCCCTGCGAACAGTCGTGACGTGGTCGGGGAGTGGTCGACCGCCAACCACCTGGCTGCTGTGGTTGGTGTTCGCGATGCTGGTGCCCGTCCCGTGGCTGTGGTGGTCGCTCGTCGTGTACGCGCGACGGCGTCGTTCCAGGAGCGGGCGGAACGCGGTCGTGTCAATCACCACGTCGGTGCGCGAGAGTGAACAGGGCGCCCGCGGTGCGGCACGGACAACACGTCGAACCTTGCTCGCCGCGCTCGCGACCCGCTTTGCGCAGAACCCGCAGGCGCTTGTCTCGCGGCGGCATGTGGCCCGCGTGCTGCGTCGGGCGGGTGTCACGCGGGAAACCACACGGGACGTGCTGCATGTGCTTGAGCAACTCGATGAGCTTGGATTCGCATCAACCCGGATCCAGAACGATAACGCGAGCGCGTACCCGTTGAACGCCGACGAGGAAGAAGTGAATGCGGCGCGTCGCGTCACGGAGTTGTTACGGCGAGTTGAAAGCGAAGCGCTTCCACACGGTCGTCAGCTTGCGGTATCGACTCGGGTTGCCTTGTGGCTGCTGTTGGGGATGCCGATTGCGGGCGGTGTCATGAGGCCGCGACCGGCGCTGGGCCAAACACCATCCACGTCGTCGGCGCGTACGCTGACAGTCGAATCTGCGGGCAACGTGATGGACACGCAGGCGCTCGCGCGCGATGCCTACGCACATCGCGCGTTTACTGAAGCAGCCGAACGCTTTCGCGCACTTGCGGCGCGGCAACCCCACAACCCCGATCTGCTCACCAACTGGGGAACCGCGGCCTGGGCGGCGGGAGATACCGTGCACGCCGTGATCGCGTGGCAACGTGCGGCGCGACTTGAACCGCTGGCGGCCGACTTGCAGGAACGCGTGAGTATGCTGCCCGCCGGCTCACGCGGCGGCATCGCCGACGTGCCGATGATGCCCGTCCGCTGGCTCGTGCGCGTGTCGCTCGTGCTGTGGTTCGCGGGATGGAGCCTGCTGGGCTGGCGAGCATGGCAACAACATCGCGCGACGCCGACGGTCGAATTGCGATCATCACGAGGGATGCGAGGCACCGCGCAGGCGGCGGTTGTGCTCTCCCTCGTGTGTGCGGGCGCGGCGTGGTGGGGCTTGCGTGCCCTTGATGCAACCGCGCTGGCAGTGGTGCTGCGACCGGAAACCATGCGCATTGCTCCGGGGACCGATGCCGATGCGATGGGGGGCGTCGCCACCGGCGATGTGGTTCGCCTCATCGAGTCCCGTGACGCGTGGCAGCATATCGTACATGCGGATGGTCGTCGTGGATGGCTGCCCGTCACGCGACTGGTGATGTTGCAGGCGGCAGTAAACGTGCCGACGCCGGGCCGAACGCCAGTGCGAGCGTCGCGCGACCTTCCCGCGCGATAGGCTGGCCATGCCGCGTATCGCTATCCTGCCCAGCGCCGTCGCCGATCAGATCGCGGCCGGTGAGGTTGTGGAACGGCCGGCGTCGGTCGTGAAGGAACTGGTTGAGAACGCGCTCGACGCCGGCGCCACCACCGTGTCTGTAACAATCGAAGACGGTGGACGCGCGCTGATGCGGATTGCCGACGATGGCACCGGCATGGATCGCGAGGACGCGGTGCTGTCACTCTCGCGACACGCGACCTCCAAGATCACGTCGTCCGGCCAACTCGTGGGCGTGCGTTCGTTCGGGTTTCGGGGTGAGGCGCTGCCGGCGATTGCGTCTGTTTCCGAGATCGAGATTGAAACATCCACCGAAGATGGCAGTGGCACGTTGGTGCGCGCGGCGGGCGGTGCGTTGATTGAAACGCGCGACGCCGCGCGACGTCGCGGCACCTCCGTCACGGTGACAAGACTGTTTTACAACACACCGGCTCGACAGAAATTTCTCCGGTCGGCGCGTTCGGAGTGGCGCGGCATTCTGGACACGTTGCAGGCGATCGCCGCGCTGCGGGTCGACGTGCACTTCACGGTGCGTCACGACGGCAAGGTGGTGCTGGAACTGCCTGTCGCCGTCGATCTGCGCACGCGTCTCGCCGCACTGTGGGGACATCGCGAGATCGAACGCTTTGTGTCCGTCGACGATGTGCAGGGACCGATACACATCACCGGGCTTGTCGAGCGGCCGGCAGACGTCGGCACGGGCACCCGGCGAATCTTGCTGATGATCAACGGACGCGTCATTCGCGACCACGGACTCGTGCGGGCCGCCGAGGCCGCGTACCGATCCACACTGCCGGCGGGAATGCGCCCTTCTGTCGTGCTGCGGCTACACCTGCCCGGCGATAGCGTTGACGTAAACGTCCACCCGGCAAAAACTGAGGTGCGATTGCGTGAACGGTGGCCGGTCGAACGGGCAACGGAACACGCGGTGCGCCGTGCGCTGGGTCTCCTCGATGCGAGTGCCGGCATTGGATGGCGCACGTTTACCCCGGCGGCCGCGCGAGACTGGCGTCAGGATGTTCATACGCTCGAACCGGCCGACCTGCGCCACCGACCCGCACCCGACGGGCTCTTCGCCGCAACCGGCGCAGCCTCCGAATTCGGTGACGGCGACGCGCGCACGACGACCGCCGAGTGGTCGGCGGACGCGCGCGACACACGCGATGCGGAACGTGGGATGGCGACGGACGCGCCGACGATGCACGTGCCGCCACTCCTGCAGTTGCGCCACACGTATTTGCTGTTTGAACACGATGACGGCGTGGTGCTGATTGATCAACATTCCGCGCATGAGCGGGTGCTGTATGAACAGTTCATGGGTACGCTCGAGCGTGGCGAATCCCCGGCGCAGCGACTGCTGTTCCCGTTGACCTTGCATCTGGGTCCCGAGGAGGCGGATGCGTTTGACGCCAATCGCGCGGCCTTCGAGGCGCTGGGGTTCGAGATCGAGCATTTTGGGGGACACTCTCTGATCGTGCAGTCCGTCCCCATGCCGCATCCACGATTCGATGCGGAGCGCTGTCTGCGCGAAACGCTGGCGGCACTCACCGGCGATCGCGCGCCGGGCGACGCCAAGCGGCATGAACGCCTGGCAGCCACGTTTGCCTGCAAAGCGGCCGTCAAAGCCGGTGACGCGCTCTCGCCCGGTGAAATGCGAGCGTTGTACGTGGCGCTCGCCGACACGCGACTCCCGGCGCATGATGTGCACGGACGCGCCACGATCGTACGGCTGTCGTGGGATGAGTTGGATCGTCGCTTCGGACGGAAATGAGCGTCGCGCATGGCGCGCGATCGACCGTGCGCGTGGTCATCGGACCTACGGCGGCCGGAAAATCAGCGGTCGCGCTGCACTTGGCCGAACGGTACCAACTGGCGATCATCAGCGCCGACTCGCGTCAGATTTACAGGGGTTTCGATATTGGAACGGCAAAGCCCGACAAGGCGGACCGACAGCGCGTGCCGCACTATGGCATCGATATCCTGGCCCCGGGCCTGCGATACTCGGCGCATCAGTGGGCTGAGGATGCGGTGCGATGGAGCGCCGCAGCCCGCACCCAGGGGCGGCAACCACTGATCGTTGGCGGGACGGGGTTTTACGTGCGCGCGCTGATCAATCCGTTCGACGCAATGCCACATCTGGAACCCGCACGCCGCGCCGCCTTGGAACCGTGGCTCGCCACGCTCGACGTTGAAGAGCTCGAGCGTTGGTGTCGTCGACTCGATCCGCGGCGCGCGTCGCTGGGCCCCACGCAGCGTCTGCGGGCGGTGGAGACCGCGTTGCTCGCCGGTCGCCGGATCAGCGAGTGGCCGTTGACGGATGCCGGGTTGCGGCATCCTTCGGCTGGTGTGGCGCGCTATCTTGTGGTCGACCCCGGTTCGGTGCTGGCGCACCGCATCGTCCGGCGGGTCGAAGCGATGATCGCGGCGGGATGGTTTGACGAGGTGCGATCGTTGATGCAACACGTGCCCTCCAACGCACCGGCGTGGAAGGCCAGCGGGTATGCGAAGATTCGCGATGCCGTCGCCGGAGTGCTGTCACCGGAGCAGGCCGTGGAGCGGGTCATCATCGAAACCAGGCAGTACGCCAAACGACAACGAACGTGGTATCGCCATCAACTGCCGCACACACACGTGACCTACCTGGACAGCAATTCTCCCGACGCGCTGCTGCAGGCATGCGCGTGGTGGGAATCCGATAAGGGAACAGACCCATGAAGATCGGCATCACGTGCTATCCAACGTACGGTGGCTCGGGCGCACTCGCCACGGAACTGGGCATCGCGCTCGCGGCGCGCGGACACGAAGTGCATTTCATCACCTACCAGCAGCCGTTTCGACTGCCCAATTTCCTGCCGCGCGTCTGGTTCCACGAAGTGGATGTCGGCCGGTATCCGCTGTTCGAGTATCCGCCCTATGATCTGGCACTGGCGGTTCGCATGCATGAGGTGGTGCGCGATCATCAGTTGGATATTCTGCATTGTCACTATGCCATCCCGCACGCGACGAGCGCGTGGATTGCGCGGGAGATGCTGCGCGAGGAGGCCGGCGACGTCAAGGTCGTGACGACGTTACACGGTACCGACATCACGATCGTGGGTCAGCAACGCTCATTCCACACGATTACCCGTTTCTCCATCGAGAAATCGGACGCGGTCACGGCCGTCTCGGAGTATTTGCGCGACGAGACGTATCGCGCGTTCGGGTGCGTGGGCTGCAACGTCGAAGTGATTCACAATTTCATCGACCCGCAACAGTTTGATCGGACACGCCATGTCTTTCCGATCCCCGCGGAGATCGTGCAGGGCCGGAAAGTGCTCATGCACATCTCCAACTTTCGTCCGGTCAAGCGCGTGCGCGATATCGTACGGGTCTTCGCGCAGGTGAACGCGGCCGTGCCGTCGATATTGTTGATGGTTGGCGATGGCCCCGATCGCGTGGACGCCGAAGCGGAGGCCCGCGAACTCGGCGTGGCGGAATCCGTCCTGTTCCTGGGCAAGATCGATACGATCGCGCCGCTGTTGGCCGGCGCGCACCTGTTCCTGCTGACCAGTGACAAGGAGTCGTTCGGTCTCAGTGCGCTTGAGGCGATGGCCAGCGGCGTCCCGGTGATCGGCGCCGATGCCGGCGGTTTGCCGGAAGTGGTGACGCGCGGTGTCACCGGATACCTGTGTGCGGTTGGCGATGTGGATGCGATGGCGCATGCCGGTATCGCGCTGCTCCAGGATCCGGCGCGTTGGCAGGTCATGAGCGACGCCGCGGCCGCCGATGCCCGTCGTCGCTTTTCGCAGGATGCCGTGGTGGCGCAATACGAAGCCGTGTACGAGCGGACGCTCGCTGCAGCACAGGAAATGTCTCCGACACACGCGCCATGACGATTACGCAGGCGATCATCCTGGGCCTCGTGCAGGGATTCGGGGAGCTCCTGCCGATTTCGAGTTCGGCCCATCTGGCATTGGCGCCATATTTTCTGAATTTTCCCGATCAGGGGCTCGCGTTCGATGTGGCGTTGCATTTCGGCACGTTGATGGCGCTCGTCTGGTACTTCCGGCGGGAGTGGATTGACATGACGGCGAGTGTCGCGCAGATCGTGCGAACCCGTCGCATCACCACGGTGCACGAGAAGCGGGCGCTGTATCTCGTGGTGGCAACGATCCCCGGCGGTATCGGGGGGCTGCTGCTCAACGACTATGCGGCAACCACGTTTCGATCACCCGCACTGATCGCCACTACGTTGGCCGTGATGGGTGTTGTGCTGTGGGCGGTGGACCGATGGAGTGCGCGGTCGCGCAACATTGAAGAAGTCACGCTGCGCGACGCGATCATCGTTGGGTGTGCGCAAGTGCTCGCACTCATTCCGGGGGTATCGCGGTCCGGTTCCACCATTACCGCCGGGCGCGCGCTGCACCTCGACCGAGCCAGCGCCGCGCGTTTCAGTTTCCTCATGAGCATGCCGATCACGTTGGCCGCCGTTGTCCTCAAAATGCCCGAGGCTATCCGGGCCGAAGGTTTCTCGGCTCCCCTGATTGTGGGGGTGCTTGTGGCAGCGGCGAGCAGCCTGATCGCGATCACGGTGCTGCTGCGATATGTGAGCAAGCACAGTTTCGGCATCTTTGCCGCGTACCGACTCCTGCTTTCAGCGTCGGTATTCCTCACGATTGCCCTGCGCGGCTGACGCCGTACCGGTGGCCGACGTCAACGACGTGCGCGACGCCGATGGCGAGCGCCTGCCAACGGCATTTGCATTGGGACTCTCGCGGCTTGTCCACGAGCGCGAGGTTGCATCCACCATGGACCTCGCACATGCGTTTGCCGCGGACGGCGCCGAGGCTGGTCTGCTCGTCATGGCCGATCGTCAACGCAGCGGGCGTGGGCGTGGAGGCAATCGCTGGCAGTCGGCTGATGACGCTGGGCTCTGGTTCACACTGCTGGAACGACCAGATGATCAGCGCATCATCGGCGTACTGTCATTGCGCCTCGGTCTGGCACTTGCCGACGCGTTGAGCCCGTTCGTCGATGCCGATGTAAAACTCAAGTGGCCGAACGATGTCATGACGGGCGGTGGCAAGCTCGCTGGCATCCTTGTCGAAGCCCGCTGGCGCCACGCGGCGGTGGATTGGGTTGCCATCGGAATCGGTATCAACTGTCGCGTGCCACCGGACCTTCCGCAGGCCACGTCCGTCCGACCGGGGGCGACCCGCGCCACACTGCTCGAGGCGGTCGTGCCGCGACTTCGAGCGGCCGTGGCTATGCGCGGGCAATTGTCGATGCACGAGTGTGACGCCTGGCATGCGCGCGACTTCGCGCGTGGTAGGCGTATTGTTGCGCCGCGCAAGGGCATCGTTGCTGGTATCGCAGCCGACGGCGCGCTGCTGGTCACCGACCCTTCCGCCACTTCGACCGTCGCCGTGTACGCCGGCTCACTCGTGTTCGACGAGATCCCTGCGCTGTGACAACAGCCCGCAGCGAAGTCACCTGCCGCGAATATCGACAAAACGGCAGGACGAATGCCAATTCGGCTCAGAGCGCCAGTTCTGTAACGGACAAGTGCGCCGTTTCGGCGTCCTGATGATCATGTAACATGTTCAATTGCAAACACTTATGTATACGCATCGAGCAGTGAAGACGCCTTGACTCCTGACCTTGGAGCGCTTAAACTCCCGGTACGTTAGCACTCAACTATCGCGAGTGCTAACATCGAGCGAGTCTCTCGTTCGAACCCCTGATCACATACGCAGGAGACCAGGACTCATGGCAACTAAGAGTGCCGCGAAAGTAGCGCCGCTCGCCGATCGCGTCGTCGTTAAGCCGCTCGAGGAAACTGAGCAGATGCGCGGTGGGCTGTACATCCCCGATACCGCCAAGGAAAAGCCGCAACAGGGCGCAGTGGTCGCGGTTGGACCGGGGCGTTTTGAGAAGGAGACGCGGGTGCCGATGGAGGTGAAGGTCGGCGATAAGGTGCTGTACGGGAAATACAGTGGCACCGAGGTGACGATCGAAGGTGAGCAGTTGCTCATCCTCCGCGAGTCTGATGTGCTCGCGATCATCAACTAAGTCGAACCAACTGCAAACGGAACGCAAACCATGGCTGCTAAAGAACTGCATTTCAGCGTCGAAGCGCGAACGGCCCTCAAGCGCGGCGTCGATCAACTGGCCGAAGCGGTGAAAGTCACCCTCGGTCCCAAGGGCCGAAATGTCGTCATCGACAAGAAGTTTGGCGCACCGACGGTCACCAAGGACGGCGTGACGGTCGCGAAGGAAATTGAACTCATCGATCCCATCGAGAACATGGGCGCGCAGATGGTGAAGGAAGTCGCCACCAAGACGTCCGATCTCGCCGGTGACGGCACCACGACGGCCACCGTGCTGGCGCAGGCCATCTTTCGTGAAGGCCTCAAGAACGTCACCGCCGGTTCCAACCCGATGGCGCTCAAGCGCGGCATCGAGAAAGCGGTGGCAGGCATCGTTGAAGAACTCAAGAAGCTCTCGGTTCCGACGACCGGCCGAAAGGAAATCGCACAGGTGGGCACCATCTCCGCGAATAACGACCCCGAAATCGGCAATCTGATTGCCGAAGCGATGGAAAAGGTCGGCAAGGACGGTGTGATCACCGTCGAAGAAGCCAAGGGTCTCGAGACCACGCTGGAGACCGTGGAGGGAATGCAATTCGACCGCGGCTATCTCTCGCCGTACTTCGTGACCGATCCCGAGAAGATGGAGGCCGTGCTCGAAGGCGCCCTCATCCTGATCCACGACAAGAAAATCTCGGCCATGAAGGACCTGCTGCCCATCCTCGAAAAGGTGGCGCAGTTGGGCAAGCCGTTGCTCATCATCGCGGAAGACATCGAAGGCGAGGCACTCGCCACGCTGGTCGTCAACAAGCTGCGCGGCACGCTGCGCATCTGCGCGGTGAAGGCGCCGGGCTTCGGCGATCGTCGCAAGGCGATGCTGCAGGACATCGCGGTGCTGACCAAGGGTCAGGTGATCTCTGACGAAGTCGGATTCAAGCTGGAGAACGCGGTCATCACGGATCTCGGCTCGGCCAAGCGTCTCGTGATCGACAAGGACAACACGACGATCATCGACGGCGCCGGCGACAGCAAGGATATCGAAGGCCGCGTGAAGGAAATCCGCTCGGCCATCGACAAGAGCACCTCGGACTACGACAAGGAAAAGCTCCAGGAGCGTCTCGCGAAGTTGGCCGGCGGCGTAGCCGTCATCAACGTCGGAGCTGCAACTGAAGCCGAGATGAAGGAAAAGAAGGCTCGCGTCGAAGACGCGCTGCACGCAACGCGTGCCGCCGTTGAAGAAGGCATCGTCCCCGGCGGTGGTGTGGCGTTCATTCGCGCCCAGCCCGCCCTCAAGGACGTCAAGGTGGCCGAGCGCGACGAGCAGATCGGTGTCGACATCGTGCGTCGCGCGATTGAAGAGCCGCTGCGCATCATCGTGCAGAACGCCGGCGGAGAGGGTTCCATCGTGGTGGAGAAGATCCGCAACGCCAAGGAAAAGAACTTCGGCTACAACGCGTTGACAGATGTGTACGAGGATCTCGTGCAGGCCGGTGTCATCGACCCCACGAAAGTCACGCGCACCGCGTTGCAGAACGCGGCGTCCATCGCCGGGCTGTTGCTCACGACGGAAGCGTTGATTGTCGAGCGCAAGGAAGACAAAGCGCCAGCCGGCGGCGGTCATGGCGGCGGCGGCGGTGGCATGGGCGGGATGTACTAGTCCCACGCTGGCCAGATGTGAAACAACAGGGGCGCCACGATGTGGCGCCCCTGTTGTCGTATCACCAATCGGTTCGGAAAAACTCTGCCCTCACTGCTGATCCCTCTACCCTCACCCCTGTGTCTGCTCACTTCTCTGCCCTCACCCTCCAACGCTCAATGACGAACCGTGGTCACAGTTGTCGATCACCTGCCGTCGCAGATCGCCCAGACCTGGCTGGAATCCCAGCGTCAGTTGTGCCGCGATCGCGCCATGCGTGGCCCCGTCGGCCGCGATCGGTCCGCAATGGTTCGCCTGCGTGGCGGCCCACAAGCTGTCTCGACGCCAGCCCGCACGTCGGAGCGCGTCGCGAGAGCGCCTGAGTGCGACGGCGGGCGTGTTGTTGGTTTCGCTCAGATGCGCCAGCACGATGCCGCGAAGGCCCTTGTGCGCTGCACCCGCCAGCAATGCCGCGGCGGCTCCATTGGAAAGATGACCCAGCATTCCGCCGACACGCTGCTTCAGTGGCCACGGATAAGGGCCTTCGGTCAACATGCGTTCGTCGTGGTTGGACTCCACGACGAGCAGATCACAGCGGGCCAGCGCGGCGGGAAGGTGTGCGGGTACGTGTCCCAGATCCAGCGCGATCCCGATGCGGGCACCGCTGGCCCGGTCCGTTAACACGAGCGCCGCGCAGGCGCGTGCATCGTGCGGCACCCGTATTGCCGTCACCTCCAGCCCGCAGACATATGACGGCTGGTCGAATGACAGGGAGACCGTATGGCGTGGGCGACCCGCCGGGGAATGTGTGAGCGCGTCGAGGGTCTCGTCGACGGCGTGCACCGGCCATCGCCAGCGCGCACTCGCCGCCGTAGCGCCACTCGCGTGATCGGTGTGCTCATGGGTGAGCAGCAGAGCGCCGATGTGTTCCGCTCGACGATTGGCGAGCGCGAATCGCCTGGCAAGTCGTCGCGGTCCGAAACCCGCATCCACGAGTACCGAGCCCTCCGTACCGTCAACGAGAATGGCGTTGCCCTTGCTGCCGCTGCCGAGGATCGTCACACGCAGCATGTCGCCGCCACGCGACTACGTCGTCACGCCGCGCATCATCGCGGCGGCCAGCGCCGGTCTGCCAGCACATGCGCAATCACCGATTCCCAATGGATCTGGTGTCGCTCGCCGAGCGCCACCTGTCGGCGCGCCATCACGCGCGCGGTCGTGCTGAGAAACTTGTCGCCGTCGAATTCTGCGTAAGGTGCACCCGTTCCCCACGAGAACGGGGGAACGACTTTCGGCGGCATCGCATCCATCACGTTGGCCCCTGCACCCAGCACGCATCCGGTGGTCAGATGCAAGCCGATACCCGTCTTCACGTGATCGCCGAACAGCGTGCCGGCAAACTGCAGCCCGGTGTCGCGAATGCCGCCCGGACTCCACATCGCGACCGTCCCGTACGTGTTCTTGAGATTACTGGTAATCGTACCGGCGCCAAGGTTCACCCACCGGCCGAGCATCGAGTGCCCGACAAATCCGTCGTGCCCCTTGTTGGCATGACCGATGAAAACCGACATGGAGAGTTCCCCATGCACGCGACACACGTCGCCGATTGATGACGCCGCAATGCGATCGCCCGACACACTGCTGTCTCGTCCGATATAGCACGGTCCGACAATGCGCGTAAACGCGTGCACGGTGGCGCCCCGACGCAAGAGCACCGGTCCGCCGCGCGTATCGAACAGGGTGTAGGGTTCGATGTGTGCACCGGATTCCACGAAAACCGGCGCCTCACCAACAATCGTCGGACCGTTCGGCATACGGTCACCAAGCGTCGTCGCGCCAAGGGCAGCGGCGAGCGTCGGGATATCCTGTCCCAGTTGCGTTGACAGGTGACGAATGATGTCCCATGGCGCGTCGAGCCACACGCCGTCGATACGCAGTGGCACCGCGTCGCGCGCGACCAGCGACTCGAGCATGAGCGTGCCATCACGGAGCATGGCGTCGGCGAGCGGCTCGCGCAGTTGCACGGCCGCAATGTGCGTACCGATTCGGATCGTGTCGGCGGCACCGACGGTCGCTTCGCTCAGCACGGGAAGCGCGCGCGTGTTCACCAACCAGGTGCCGACAGGCAAGGAAAGGCCTGCCATCGGCGGCGCGTCGAACTCGGCAAAGTGCGCCAGATGCGGCGCCGCAATACAAGCATCCACGGCGCGGCCGAACCAGAGGGCCCACCGCTCGCGACCAAGCAGCGCACCCGCGCGCACCTCGCCGAGCGGGCGCGACGTGGCAAACGGTTCAAAGTCGCGCGCCCGCGCGTCGTCATAGAGGACAATCATGGCCCGCGCAGCTCCGCCGGCAGCACGTCGAGCAGCGCCTTGAGGTCACTCGCCCGCTCGCGGGTCGTAACCATGACCACGCCGTCATGCGCGACTACGACGAGATCACTCACGCCGTACAACACCACGGTGCTGCCGTCGGCATGCACCACGTTATCGCGTGACTGAAACAGAAACGAGGGGCCGTAGGCAGCGTTGCCCGCCGTATCGCGCGTGCGGACGCGATGCAGCGCGGCCCACGTGCCCACATCGTCCCAACCGAATCGACCGGGAATCACCAGCACACGGTGACTGCGCTCGAGCACGCCCACGTCGATCGCGATCGATTGGACTTGTGCGAAAAACGTCGCCAGGTCGTCGCCCGAGGCCTCCAGCGCGGGTTGCACTTCCGGCGTGAGCGCGCGGATCTCGTCCAGCAGATCACCGACTCGCCAGGCGAAGATTCCCGAGTTCCAAAAGAATCCATCGGCCATCATCGCGACGGCACGCGCCTGATCGGGCTTCTCGACAAAGCGCACCACACGACGGACGTCGCCGAACACCACGTCGCCGGGTTGGATATAGCCGAATCCCGGATCCGGACGAGACGGGACGATACCGACGGTGACGAGGGCGTGTTCTCGTGCCGCGATCTCCGCGGCCTCTGTCATCGTGCGCCGAAATCCGTCGACATCGCCGATGGCCCAGTCGGCATGGATACACACCATCACCGACTCCGGACCGGTGCGCGCCGCAATCGTGCGCGCGGCCCATGCGAGGGCCGCGCAGGTGCCGGCGGGACGTGGCTCGGCAATCACGTTCTCGACCGGCAAGGCCGGTTCCATCGCCAGCACCGCGTCGCGCAGTGAAGCATTGGTGAGCACCAGCGTGCGCTCCAGCGGCGCCAACGGCAGCAAGCGATCAAGCGATTCGCGCAGCATCGGCGCGTCGGAGATCAAGGGAAGCAGTTGCTTCGGACGATCGGGGGTGGACAGGGGCCAGAACCGCGATCCCACGCCACCGGCGAGCACCACATTCCATCGAATCATGGGTCGGCCAGCATGGAATGCAAAGGCATGTTGGCGCCACTTGGTCGGCCGCAAGAACGGCGATCGAGGTCGGGCGCGGTCAGACCAACGCCGCGATTTGTGCGCGATGACGGCGCAAGTCGAATAGCATCGCGGCCAGATTTGCCGAGGGCCCCAACAGCACGAGCAGCAACGCATCGGGAGACACCGACGTGACCACTGCCGTGCCCCCGCCATACTCAAGCACCATCAAGACGAAATCGCTCCGCCCGGAGGCCAGACCCATGTCCACCGCCGCCGCCACCATTGGCGGCACGTGCGCGGCCAACCCCTCTGGGTCGAGTGCGCCTTCAGTTGCTCCGTCGATAAGCAGACCATCGCGCCCAAGCACGATCGCTGCATCAACGCCCTCGCGACGCCGAAGCGCGCTGACCAGATCCCGGATGGTCGCCATGAGGGAACGCTTAACGCGCTGCGGGGTGAAGTCAAGCAGTAGAACCGCTTGCCCGGACACGAGTTGAGCGATAACCTCCAACGTCGCTTCATACCCATGGGGATCACTCTGCATCATCGACCTGTCGGCTGGCTCCCGTCTTCTCGGCGAGCCCCTTCAATTTTGGCTGTAATCGTCACCGCTGTCGCCCTCGTCCAGTGCGGCGGCAGTGACAGCCTGCTCTCGCCCGCGAACTTCGAGAACGTCGACCGACAGTTTGACGTGTGGGCCATCACGGGCTCCTCATCGGCGCTGCCCGCGGGATATCAGTTCACGTCGGAGTCGCTCGTCCGTCCACAGGTTCTGGGCAACGGTGCGCTCAACTTCGATGTGGCGTTCGACATCACGTCGGCCGGCAAGGTTCTCGTAATGCCGGCGCGCATTATCGTGCCGTCACCGCCTGCCGGTGCACCGTCTATCGGATTCGCCCGTCAGCCCGGGGTCTACGAGCAACTGCAGCGCGCAACCGACAAGGGCTATGTCAGCGACAGCACCATCACGCTGGCCGTTGGAGAAACCGTTACCGTGCGCCTTCTCAACTCGGGTTGCGTGTACGGCGAGCCATTCTACGCCAAGCTCACGATCGACGACGTCAACGTTGCCGAGCGTCGCCTGCTCATGCGCACGCTGGTCAATCGCAACTGCGGGTATCGGTCGCTGGTCGCGGGCATTCCCAAGGACTGAGGAGCGTCCTCCTCCACTGATTTCGTCTCCTCGCGCCTCCCATGCACGACATTCGCCTGCTCCGTGATCAGCGTGACCTCCTGCGCGACGGAATGCGCCGCCGCGGAAAGCTGGCCGAACTGGCGCCGTTGCTCGACCGGGCCGAGTTGCTGGAGCGCGAACGACGAAGCGCCATCACCGAGCTCGAAGGGCAGCAGGCGCTTCGCAACACGGTGACGCACGACGTCGCGCAATGCCGAAAGGCTGGTGGCGACGCCTCCGCACTCATCGCCGAAGGACGCCGTATCGGTGAGACCATCGCGACGCTGGATCAGCGGCGACAGGATGCCGAGTCGGCGGTGCAACAGCTGCTCTACGAACTGCCCAATGTCACGCTGCCGGAAGTGCCGGAGGGCGGTGAAGAGGCCAACACCGTGGTGCGAAGCTGGGGCGTACCACGCGCCGATGGCGCGTCGCTCAAACCGCATTGGGAAATCGGCGAAGCCCTCAGCGTCCTCGACCTGGCGCGGGGTGCCAAGATCAGCGGGTCGGGCTTCATCGTGTATCGTGGTATCGGCGCGCGGTTGGTGCGCTCGCTCATGAACATGATGCTCGACGTGCATACGCAGGAACACGGCTACGAGGAATGCTGGGTGCCGCTGGTTGTCAATCGGGCCTCGATGACCGCCACGGCACAGCTGCCGAAATTCGAACACGACATGTATGCGCTGCGCGATCAAGACCTGTTCCTCATTCCCACCGCAGAAGTCCCGGTCACCAATCTCTATCGCGACGAGATTCTCGACGCGACCGACCTGCCCAAGCGCTTCTGCGCGTTCAGCGCCTGCTTTCGACAGGAGGCGGGCGCGGCGGGCAAGGATACGCGCGGACTGTTGCGCGTGCACGAGTTCGACAAAGTGGAGTTGGTGCGCTATGCCACACCGGAAACGTCGCTGCAGGAGCTGGAAACGCTGACGGGGCACGCCGAGGTCATTCTGCAGCGTCTCGAATTACCCTATCGCGTGGTGCTGCTGGCGGCGGGCGACACCGGATTCGCCAGCGCCAAGACCTACGACCTCGAAGTGTTTGCCCCAGGTGTGGGCAAGTGGCTGGAGGTGTCAAGTTGCAGTGTGTTCACCGATTTTCAGGCCCGACGGGCGAACATCCGCTATCGCCCGGCACCCGGTGAGAAGCCGCGTCTCGTGCACACGCTCAACGGGTCGGCCATGGCCTTTTCGCGCATCATCGCCAGTCTGCTGGAACACGGCCAGCAGGCCGACGGGTCAGTGCGGATCCCTGAGGCGTTGCAGCCGTATCTCGGTCGCGCTGAGTTGCGGTGACGACGGGTTGATGAGCGTTCGCGTGATCGCACTCGGCTAACCGCGAACGCATGCGCCGTCGCCGATGGCCGGTTGTCCTGGTGGTGCTGGGAGTCTTGGCACTGCTCACGTGGTACGTGGGATACACGCAGCACGTGGTGACGCAGTTGCGCGCGGCCGCCGCGGCCCAGGGACGCATGTACTCGCGTATCTACAACGCGCTGCTGGATACAACCAGTGCGGCCGACGGGGATCGAACGGCTGTGTTGATCGAACTCTCCGATCAAGTGCTCGCGTCGGGTTTGCCGTTGGTGATTACCGACGCGGATGGCCGGGTGTCGGGGGCGGCGAATCTTCCCACGGATGTTGGCCTCGATACGCTCGCATTTGTGCGCGAACTCGATCGGCGCAATCCGCCGTTTGTCGTGCCGGGCGTTACCGCCGTGCACTATGGCGACAGTCAGATCATTCGCGGACTGCGGGTGATTCCCGTCTTGCAGGCGGTGGCCATCGGACTGTTGCTGGCGTTTGGCCTGTATGCCTTGGTCGAACGCGGACGCGCCGAACGCGAAAAAGTCTGGGCTGGTATGGCGCGCGAGGCGGCCCACCAATTGGGCACGCCACTCTCCGCGATGGCCGGGTGGCTGGAGTTGTTGCGCGACGAGGCCACCGCACCGACGGCGCGGCGCGCCGTCGAGGCAATGACGCAGGATCTCACTCGGCTCGATCGGGTCTCACATCGGTTTGAACGCATTGGACGCCCGACGCGCAATGACGCGGTCGATTGCGCGGCGCTTGTTGATCGCCTGGCAGCCTATTTCGCGGCGCGCGCGCCCACGCTCGCGCGTTTGGTGACCGTCCGCAGCGAGCATCCTCCCGGTCCGCTGGTCCGGCGTGGCGACGGCGTGCTGCTGGAATGGGTGCTGGAAGTGCTGATCAAGAACGCCATCGATGCGCTGGGTGGGCGCGATGGCGAAGTGGTGGTGTCCGCCGTGCCGATGCCCGAAGGGGGCGTGCGCATTCGCGTGGAAGACAATGGCCCTGGCGTTCCGCGCGCGTTGCGCAAGCGGATCTTCGATGCGGGTTTCACCACGAAGGATCGGGGCTGGGGCATTGGCCTGTCGCTTGCCCGTCGCATCGTGGAAGAGAATCACGGCGGACGATTGCTGTTGGCGGACACTGATCGTGGAGCGGCGTTCGACGTTATCTTGCCAGGATGACAACGACGGGCTGGACCGGATCACTGTTTGACACCGCACCATTGACTGTGAACCATGAGGCGCTGGTGCGCGGACTCAATCCAGCGCAGCGCGAAGCGGTGGCGCACGATGATGGGCCCATACTGGTGCTGGCCGGTGCCGGCTCGGGGAAAACGCGCGTGCTCACGTCGCGTATTGTTCGCTTGATCGCCGAGCGGGGCGTCGCACCGCACGAGATCCTCGCGGTGACATTCACCAACAAGGCCGCCGGAGAAATGCGCACGCGCATCACCACCCAGCTGGGCCATGAACCGCGTGGCATGTGGTGTGGCACCTTTCACGCGCTGGGCGCCCGATTGTTGCGCGGCGTCGCGCCGCTGGTGGGACGCGAGGCGAACTTCACGATCTACGATGAAGGCGATGCGCTCGCCGCCTGCAAGCGCGTGATGGAGCGGCGGCAGGTCAGCGCGAAACAGTGGAGCCCCAATGCCGTGTTGGCTGCGATCTCCGACGCCAAGAACGCGCTGGTATCGGCAAGTGAGTACGCCACCACGGCGCGGGATCCCTTCGCGCAGGTGGTGTCTGGTGTGTACGCCGATCTTGAGTCCGCACTCGAACGCGCCAATGCTGTAACATTTGACGACTTGCTGGTGTTGCCGGTTCGCGCGCTGCAACGCGATGCGACGCTCCGCGAACACTACCAGCGCCGTTTTCGGTATGTCCTCGTGGACGAGTATCAGGACACCAATGCAGCACAGTACCGATTCGTGGCGCTGATGTGCGGCGGCCACCGCAACGTCATGGTCGTGGGCGACGACGATCAGTCGATTTACGGATGGCGTGGCGCCGATATCCGGAACATCCTCGACTTTGAACGGGATTTCCCCGGCGCGCAGATTGTCCGCCTTGAGGAGAACTACCGATCCACGCCCAACGTGCTGGCACTCGCCAACGCCGTCATCGCCGAGAATTCGGAACGTCGTGGCAAAACGCTTCGCGCGACACGTCCCGCCGGTGAGCCGGTCACGCTGATCGAGACGCTCGATGAACGCGACGAAGCCGAGGTGATCGCCAATATCGTGATCGATCGAACGGCCCGCGGGACATGGGCGCGCCGGGACTGCGCCATCCTTTATCGCACCAATGCGCAGAGCCGTGCGCTTGAAGACGCGTTTCGGCGGCACACCATCGCGTATCGATTGGTCGGCGCGGTGCGCTTTTACGATCGCCAGGAAATTCGTGATCTGATGGCGTATCTCAAGCTCGTTGCCAATCCGGCCGACGATGAGGCCTTTCGCCGCGCGGTGAACGTGCCGCGACGTGGTGTGGGCGACGCGACGCTCACGCTCCTGGAACAGCGCGCGACGGGCGACGGCGCCTCGCTGCTGGCCATTGCGTCACGGTCGGACGTTTTGAGCGGGTTGCGGCCGGCGGTGCGCGCGTCGCTCGAGGAGTTCGTGGCACTGCTGCAGCGCATCCGACATCAGGCCGTCGACGCGTCTGTCGACGAATTGCTGCGCGCGCTCGTGGAACAGATTCGCTATGCCGATCATCTGCGCTCTGAGGGTCCGGAGGGCCTCGAACGACTCGAGAATGTGCGGGAAATGATCGCCGGGGCCGCCGAAGTTGTGGCCGACGATGGCGGGGAAGTGGGTCTCACACCGCTGGACCACTTCCTGCAAAAGGCCACACTTGTGGCGGGAATCGATCGCCTTGATCCTGATGCCGATGCGGTGACCATGATGACGATGCACAATGCCAAAGGGCTGGAGTTTCCCCTCGTCGTGGTATCCGGCCTTGAAGATGGACTGTTTCCACTCGCGCGTGCCACGGAGGACCCACGGCAGCTTGAGGAAGAACGGCGACTGTTCTACGTCGGGATTACGCGCGCGGAACGAAAGTTGTACCTGACGTGCGCCGAACAGCGTCGCCGAAACGGAGAGATGATGTTCTCAGTACCGTCCCGTTTCCTGCGCGCCGTGACGGCCCCATTGGCGGAGCGACACCAATCGGTGCGTGCACGCGCCGAGGGTCGCGCCAGCTATCAGCGCCGTCCCGCATCCGGCAACGACGGGTGGGGGCGCAGCACGTACAATCGAGACTCCAATGCGGAAACGTCGCCGCGCGCGGTCGGACCCTATGGCAGCGCCGCGTATCGGCGCGGCACCACCTCGACGGGGGACGTGCCGTTCGGCAAGGCGCCCGTGCAGTGGGGCGATCGTCGACCGCGCCCACCAGAGCCCGAGGATGAGTCGCAGGATGCGCCGATGTTTGCCATCGGTGAGCGTGTCCGTCACGTGAAGTTCGGTTCGGGCACGATTGCGGAACTCACCGGTGCGGGACGTGACGCGAAAGTGCGCATCGACTTCGATGATGAAGACATCGGTCGCAAGACGCTCGTGGTGGCGCAGGCCAAACTCGAACGCGGTTGCGACTAAGTGAGTATTTCCGAATCCGATGTCCGACACGTGGCGGCGCTCGCGCGACTGGGGCTGAGCGCGACACGCACGGCCTCACTGGTCGACGAGTTGAACGGAATTCTGGCGCACATGGACGTCCTGATGGGTGTCGCACTTAATGAAAGCGTGCACGCCGCAACAAACACGGGTGGCATGCCGCTGCGCGAGGATGTTCCTGTGCCGGGCGTACCCGCCGCCGCGCGCGCCGAATTCGCGCCGTCTACGCGGGAAGGATTTTTTCTCGTTCCCCGACTGGATACGCATGGCAGTGCCGGTACGCGCGTCGCGCCCGAGCCGCCGGACAATGCGGGGCACGCATGAGTGGGCAGTCGGGCGCGTCGCTCGCGGATGCGTGGCTGGATCGGAGCGTCGGCGCCATGGCCGATGCCGCCAACGACGGACTGTGTGAACCGGGGGACCTTGTGCACGCCGCACTGGCACGCGTGGTCTCGCGTAGCGCGGGACGCGATGGCCTGAACGCGGTGCTCGCGGTCGATCCTGAGGGGGCGGCACGTGACGCCGAAGCCGTCCAGTCGCGGATCCTGCGCGGCACGGTCATGCCGTTGGCCGGCGTGCCCTTGCTGGTAAAAGACAATCTCGCCACGCGACGCCTTCCCACCTCATGTGGATCGCGCATCCTCGAAGGATACATCAGTCCGTTCGAAGCAACGGTGGTCCGTCGTTTACGCGACGCCGGGGCGATCGTGATCGGGAAGACGAACATGGACGAGTTTGCGATGGGCTCGTCTACCGAGAACAGTGCCTTTGGACCAACGCGAAATCCTATCGATCCAACGCGAGTGCCGGGTGGTTCATCGGGCGGCTCGGCGGCAGCTGTGGCAGCCGGCGTGACACCCGTGGCGCTTGGATCCGAAACAGGCGGCTCAGTGCGTCAGCCTGCGGCATTTTGTGGCATCGTGGGCGTGAAGCCCACGTACGGACGCGTGAGTCGCTACGGACTCGTGGCGTTCGCGTCGTCACTCGATCAGGTTGGGGTATTCGGACGCCGCGTTGATGATGCGGCCCGCATCATGGACGTCATTGCGGGCGCCGACCCTCACGACGCTACGTCGGTCGACGTGCCCGTCGCGTCGTGTCGGCACGCGCCCCAGGCATCCCTGGCGGGTGTCGTCATTGGACGACCGATCGAGTACTTCCCGGAATCGCTCGATCCGCGCATTCGCGCCTTGTGTGACGCATCGCTCGAACGACTGCGGGCGCGCGGCGCCGAAGTGCGCGACGTGAGTTTGCCAAATACGGCACTGGCGATCCCGGTGTACTACATCCTGGCGCCCGCTGAGGCGTCCAGTAATCTGGCGCGATTCGACGGCGTGCGATTTGGCCTGCGCGCGCAGGGCGACGGACTGCGTGGCCTGTACGACGCGACGCGCTCCGGCGGATTCGGCCCCGAAGTCACGCGTCGCATTCTCCTTGGGACATACGTGCTGAGCGCCGGCTACTACGATGCCTACTACCGCCGCGCGCAAGCCGTGCGGGCGCTGATTACGCAGGATTTTGCACAGATATTCGCGGCGGGCGTTCACGTGCTCTTCACGCCGACCACACCAACAACAGCGTTTCGCCTGGGTGAGGTGTCCGATCCGTACGAGATGTATCTGAGTGACATCTTCACGGCGACGGCAAATCTCGCCGGAGTGCCGGCGATGTCGCTACCGATCGGACGCATCGACGGCCTCCCCGTGGGGGGACAATTATTGGCGGCGCACTTTGATGAAGCGCGCATGTTTCGTGTCGCGTCGGTACTCGAGGATGCGCTGGGGTTGGAGGCGCACCGATGAGTCCGACTGCGACGCCTACTCCCAGTGAGCCACGCCAGCCGTACGAGCTGGTCGTGGGGCTTGAAGTACACTGCCAACTGGCGACCGTCACCAAAATATTCTGCGGGTGCCGAACGTCGTTCGGTGAGATCCCGAACAGCAACACCTGTGCGGTGTGCCTTGGACTTCCCGGCGCACTTCCGGTGCTGAATGCGCAGGCCGTGCGCCTGGCCACACAGGCCGCGCTCGCGCTTGGATGCCAGGTGCACCGCCGCTCGGTGTTCGCGCGAAAACACTACTTCTATCCCGACCTGCCAAAGGGGTATCAGATCTCGCAATTCGATCAGCCGCTGGCGACGTGGGGCGTCATCCGGGTGAGCGACGAGGCAGCGGGCGCGCGCGAGATCCGTATCACCCGCGTGCATATGGAAGAAGACGCCGGGAAGTCCGTGCATGATCGATTTGACGACTCGACCGCGATCGATCTGAATCGTGCCGGCACGCCGCTGATCGAGATTGTGTCCGAGCCTGACATTCGCAGCGCGCGCGAAGCCGGTGAGTATCTGCGTCATCTCAAACAGGTCATGGAG
This sequence comes from Gemmatimonadaceae bacterium, assembly GCA_031419135.1. Classification (GTDB taxonomy): domain Bacteria; phylum Gemmatimonadota; class Gemmatimonadetes; order Gemmatimonadales; family Gemmatimonadaceae; genus Gemmatimonas. The sequence goes on along the minus strand of JANOKE010000199.1, from coordinate 19,332 downwards.
TACACGGCCGTGTCCGACGCGAACATGGAAGAGGGATCGCTGCGCGTCGATGTAAACATTTCGGTGCGTCGGTACGGCGACACGACGCTGGGCACCAAAACAGAGATCAAGAATCTCAATACGTTCTCGGGCGTCGAGCGAGCCATTGCGATCGAGTTCGCGCGGCAGTGCGCCGCGCTCGACGCCGGACGCGACATTGTTCAGGAAACGCTGTTGTGGGATGGCGCGCGGAATGAAATCCGGCCGGCCCGCAGCAAGGAAGGCAGTCATGATTATCGCTACTTTCCCGACCCCGATTTGCCGCCACTGGTGCTCACTGATGCCTTCATCGCGGCGCAATGGGAGGCGCTGCCTGAATTGCCGCAGGCACGTCGGCAGCGCATGTCCGTGGCCTTTGGCCTGACCGCAGTGGAATGTGTTCAGCTCACCGCATCGGCGTCGCTCGCTGAATATTTCGAGCAGGTCGTCGCCACGTCAGGCGACCCAAAGCGCGCTGCCAACTGGGTCCTCGGCGTGGTGCTGGCGTCGCTCAATACGCGCAGCAGCACGATCGCGCAGGCGCCCGTTCCGGCGGCCCGCGTCGGCGCGCTGATTCGACTCGAGGCCGATGGAACCATTTCCAATACGGCGGCGCGTCAGCTCTATGCGATACTGCTTGACGAGGACGCCGAACCGCGCGAACTCGCGCAGCGGGAAGGGTTGCTGAAGATCAGCGACGACAGCGTATTGGTCGCGTGGATCGACGCGGTGTTCGCCGACATGCCAGTTGAGGCGCAACGATTCCTGGCTGGCGAAACCAAGTTGCAGGGCGTCCTCGTCGGTGGCGTAATGCGCAAGTCGAATGGCGCGGCCGATCCCAAACGCCTCAGTCAGCTCCTCGCGGGGCGACTCGGCTGAAACAGCGGCTCCGGAAGATCGGCTGCGAAACGCAGCATCGACGCAGGAAGTCCAAACATGCGATCGGCCTCGAGCGCGGCCCGCACATCACCACCTTGCCGCCGTGCCAGTCGACGGACCTTTTTGGCTTCCCGGAGAGGGGCGTCGCCCGATGGATCGAAGTCGAATGCTTCGCTTCGATCCCAGCGAGCCATCAGGTCGACAACGTAGTCGAACGAACGCACCAGGTACCGGGCCACATCCGCGTCTGAGAGATCCCAGCGACTCTTTTCCGAGACCAGTTGGAATATCCTTTGCCACGAGTCGCTGTCAGTGACGTACACCATGCCGCGAAAAATTCGGCGATTGGTGGCGGTCCCGAACAGCGTCGGACTGAGAATCTGATCGAGGTGCTGGTCGGCCGGACTGTGGTCCAGGAGCAGCAACTCGCGCGCGCGTCGCGGCCAAGGATCACCAAGATGGGTGTCAATGCGCGATTCCCAGTAGCTGTGACCAACGGCAGTGGTACTTGAGGTCACCGCGAGTTGCCTCGGCACGTAGAAGTTGTGCGCGACGACATCGGCCGCCAGATGGGCGAGGTAACCCAGTGCGAACGACTGCAGCGCCGGTTCGCGCGCCTGGTCGTGAATCTCCATGCCGATGTGCCAGGAATGACAATGCCGCCCCACCGCCGCATACTTTTTGGCGATACTCGTGTCGGCCGCGATGGAGCCATACAGAAAGTCGCTCGGAAACGCGGTGAGCAATTCCGCCACGTGTACAGGCAGCAGCGCAAGGTTGCGCAGGAGCGCGTCGCCGAGGAAGACATGGGTACCGGGCGTCCACGCGAACAGCGGCGTTGGAACCAGCAGCGCCAGCAGTATGGCGCAGAGTATCGCCGCGAACGGGAGACTACGCCTCGTCGTGCCGCTCATCCGCTGGGCGGTGACGCCGGTTGGTGAAAGCGCGGGCGCCGCCTCGCACACCACGAACGGCCGCAAACGTCGCCAGCGCGGTGTCCTCAATTTCGCCCTGCAGCACGTCCAACACGGCATTGACATCGTCGACCCGCTGCGCCGTCGTGTCTGCCGCGTCCAACAATCGTTCGCTGATCTCACTGGCCGCATCGGTGACCCGTTCCGCATCGGTGCGAAGCATGGCCACCACCTCGCGGGCGTCCGTCACTACAGCAGTCGCCGCCAGAATGAGCGGTCGGGAGTCGGTCGCGAATTGCGTGAGGATGCTATTGATCGCATTGGCACCACGTCGAACTGTGATCAGGAGCCACACCATAGTGACGAGCGTGGCGACGCCCAGCAGCAGCACGATCAGCTGAAGGATACCACTCGTCCAATCCAGCACCCCGCGTTCGGAGATCATCCGCGCGATGATCGTGTCCGGCGGGGTGGCCACTTGCCGAAGCAGGAATGAGGTCACCATGACAATACCCATTCAGTAATGAATAAGCCGGTCCGGGATGGGAGGCAAGCAACGGCTTGACGGTGATGCTGTTGCGCGATGATCCTTCCCTGCACGTCGATGGCGTTCTGCCGTCGACGCGTGTTCGCTCTCCATCCTGCTCGAATGCCTGCGATCCAGTACATCGTCGAGGGGGGCCATCGGCTCTCCGGTACCATTCGCCCTGCGGGCAACAAGAACGCGGCGTTGCCGATCGTGGCGGCGGCGTTGATTACCGACCAGCCGGTGCATCTGGAGAATGTGCCAAGGATTCGGGACATTGAGACGTTGGTTGATCTCATTCGTACAACGGGCGCCGACTGTGAGTGGACCGGCCCCAACGCCTTGCGCATCCACGCGAAATCCATTCACGCGGGCGATCTGGATCCGGTGATGTGCGCACGAATCCGCGCCTCAATCCTGCTGGCCGCGCCGCTCCTCGCTCGGTGTGGCGAAGTGACCCTGGCCCCGCCTGGCGGTGACGTGATCGGCCGCCGTCGACTCGATACCCATTTCCATGTGCTGCAGGCTCTCGGCGCCGAGTACGAGTTGGGCGAGCGCTTTCGTTTCTCGACGCGCGGGTTGAAAGGGGCCGATGTGTTTCTGGACGAGCCGAGCGTCACGGCTACCGAAAACGCCATGGTCGCGGCCGTAGCTGCATCGGGGCGCACCGTACTTCGGAACGCGGCCAGCGAACCGCATGTGCAGGACTTGGCGCGGTTTCTGGTGGCGCTGGGTGCGCGAATCGATGGCATTGGTTCAAACGTCTACACGATCGAAGGCGGACGGGTGCTTGGCGGGACCACGCATGCCATCGGGCCGGACCATATCGAAGTGGGTTCATTCATCGGACTCGCCGCCGTCACGAGGTCCGCGCTGCGCATTGCCGGCGCGGGCGTTGAGCATCTGCGCAGCACGCTGATGGGATTCGAACGTCTTGGCATTCACTGTCAGATCGATGGCGATGACCTGCTCGTGTCGGCTGAGCAGTCGCGCGTGATTCAGAGCGATCTGGGTGGTCACGTTCCCAAGCTCGAAGACCAGCCTTGGCCGTCCTTCCCGGCCGACCTGATGTCCATTGCGATCGTGACGGCGACACAGTGTGAGGGTATGATCCTCATGCACGAAAAAATGTTTGAGTCGCGAATGTTTTTTGTCGACAAGTTGGTGGGTATGGGCGCCCGGATCGTGCTGTGCGATCCGCATCGCGCCATCGTCTCCGGTCCGACGCGGTTGCGTGCCAGCACGGTGGAGTCCCCCGACATTCGCGCCGGCATGGCCATGTTGCTCGCGGCCCTTTGCGCCAAGGGCACGAGTCGAATCAACAACGCGCAGCAAATCGAACGCGGATACGAACGCCTTGAAGCGCGGCTCGGCGCCCTCGGCGCGAACATCAAGCGCGTCGAGTTCAGTGCCCGCTGAGGTCTTGTTGATGCGTGCCACCGATTTGCCACCGTTCGACACTGCGGAATCCGTTCCTGATCTCCCGTCCGGTGTCCTCGGGTGGACCACAACGCGACCCGCGGGCTCGTTTGGCCTGGGGTCCGACGAAGCGGTCGGCGGTGTCACGGCGCGATGGCATCGCCTGCTTGACGCATTGGCGGGACTTGATGTCCATCGACTGGTGAGCGCAACACAAGTGCATGGCGCTGACGTATTGCCGCAGGGCGCCGGGTGGCGCGGCTGGCTGAGAGTGCGCGGCGTAGATGGTCACGTGACGGCGGAGCCGGGCACCGCGCTCGTCGTCACGGTGGCCGACTGCACACCGGTATTCGTGTCGCATCCGCGCGGGGTGATCGCGGCCTTGCATGCCGGGTGGCGAGGCACCGCTGCCGGCATTCTCAATGTGGGGCTGGACGCGATGGCCAAACTCGACTGCCCAGCAGATGAATGCCACATGCATCTTGGGCCGTCGATCTGCGGGCGCTGCTACGAGGTCGGCCCGGAAGTACTCGAGGCGATCAGCGGCGTACGCCCCGCCGCGAAGGCGTTGTTGGACGTGAGGGACGTTCTCGCGAAGCAAGCAGCGCGCCGCGGAGTTCGCAAACTCACGGTCAGCCAACGGTGCACACGGTGCGATCAGTCGCGCTTCTTCAGCCACCGCGGCGGCGACCACGGTCGCCAGCTGGGAGTGATAGCACTCTTGCCGAAATCCAGCCGCAAATTGGAGGTCGAGCCGCACTGACAGTCTAATGAGTCATCTTGACCTTGTGACGCCCGTACCCTAGGTTCCGGTTCTACGACGGAACCTCCGTAAGGTGGTGACGTATTTCATCCGGAGCATGCGGGTGGTGAAGTGTGGGGATGGTCCCCACACTTTTTTATTCTGGGTGGTTTTTCAGCAGTTGAGGTCAGCAGATGGGCGAGAGCAGCGAACCCATTGTCGTGCAAGAGCTTGACGCGTTGGGATTCGATCTGGTTGAACTCCGACGTGGCGGTTCGCGCTCGCGACCGGTTCTCGAAGTTCGGATCGATCGGCGAGATGGCACGAAGGTTACGATCGAAGACTGCGCCCGCGCCTCTCGTGCTTTGGAAGCGCGACTGGAGGCGGGCGCGATGGTGACGGAGCAGTACGTACTGGAGGTGTCTTCGCCGGGGGCCGATCGGCCCTTGACGTCTGCGGCAGATTGGCGCCGGTTTGTCGGCCGTCAAGCCACCGTGACAAGCGGGGCGCTGGCAGGTGGCAAACAGGAAGTCGAGATCCTCGGCCTTGAGGGCGAGGGCAAAGCAGCGGTAGCGCACGTGCGGGATCCGAAGGGGCGGGAGACGCACGTTCCGCTCGCGGAAGTCACGCAGGCGCGACTGGCGTTCCACTGGAAACGATAGGGGAGAGCGGATGGTCGGATCGGCGGAGATACTGGCAGCGTTCCGCGAACTGTCCAATTCGAAGCAGCTCGATCGGTCGGAATTGCATGGGCTCCTGCAGGACGGCATTCACGCCGCCCTGGCCAAGAAGCATGGCGCCAACGTGCAGGCCGAAGTCGAAATCAACGAAGACAAGGGCTCCATCCGCATCGTCCTGCTGAAGACGGTGGTCGCGGAGGTCACCGACGCTTCGCGTGAGGTGCTGCTCGAAGAAGCGCGGTTCGAGGATTCTGAATTTCAAGTCGGTGACGTGATGGAGATCCCGGTGGACTTCGCCGAGTTCGGCCGCACGGCCGTCCAAGCGGCGAAGCAGCGAATCATCCAACGCGTTCGTGAGGGTGAGCGCGCGCGCATTCGCGATGAGTTTTCCGGGCGCGTTGGTGACCTGCTCTCGGGGGAAGTGCAACAGATCGAGCGCGGCAAGCTGGTCGTGATGCTCAACAAGTTTCGCGAGGCGGAAGCCATCATTCCGTACCGCGAGCAGAATCACCGCGAGCATTACCATCAGGGGGAGGCCGTTCGCGCGGTGCTGAAGCGGGTGGAAGATACGCCAAAGGGTCCGCGGTTGATTCTCAGTCGTTCTGACGCTCTCTTCGTGCAAGCGCTGTTCAAGCTGGAGGTGCCGGAGATCCAACAGGGCATCGTGGAGATCAAGGCGGCGGCTCGCGAAGTCGGCAGTCGTACTAAAATCGCGGTCACGTCGCGTGACGAGGCCGTCGATCCGGTCGGGGCGTGCGTTGGTCTGAAAGGATCGCGCGTGCAGGCGGTCGTGAACGAACTGGGTGGAGAGCGCATCGACATCGTGCCGTGGTCTCCAGACCCTGAGCGGTTCGCCAAACTGGCGCTCGCGCCAGCCCGAGTTGCCCGCGTGTTCAGCGACACCGTGACCCGGACAATTCAGGCCGTCGTTGACGAAGATCAGCTCTCACTCGCCATCGGTCGCAACGGGCAAAACGTTCGACTGGCGTCGGAACTCACGGGTTGGAAAATCGACCTGTACTCCAGTCGCGAGTGGATGGAGAAGGGAGGCGAAGCACCGCTGTTTGCCCCGCTGCCTGAGGAGAGCGATGCGGTCGCGGATGTGCCGCTGAATGAGATCGAAGGGCTCGAGACCTCCACGGTGGCCGTGCTCGCAGAAGCGGGGTACCGCACGCTGAACGATATTCTCGATCTGGATCGCGATGACCTGCTGCGACTGCCAGGGATCGCGCCGGTCGAGGCCGATCGGATCATGGCAATTATCGATGAGTTAACTATGGAAGAGGACGCCGACGGCGAGTCGTCGGCTGATGCTCGACCGGGGTGAGCACCATCAGTGGCGCGGGGCTGGACGAAACCGCGCGTCGGAAGGTGCTGGGTTTGCTTGGACTCGGCGTGCGCGGCCGGTTAGTGGTGGTTGGCGCGGAACGGGTGCGACAGGAAACGTTAAAGGGCACCGTGCAATTGGCGGTGGTGGCACTCGACGTGTCACGGCACAGCATCGACAAGGTGATGCCGGTCCTTCGCGCCCGAAACGTAGAAGTTATCGAGTGGCCGAGTGCGGCCGAGTTGGGCGGTGCAGTAGGTCGTGACACGACTGCTGCTGTCGGTATCGTAGATCAGGCGCTGGCGCGCGGTATCCGTGGCGCCGTAGCCGGGGCAACCTCGGCGGGCGACGCGACGCGTGTTTCGCGGTAGGAGGACGGGTTGAGCAAGCTTCGTGTGCATGACATGGCGGGTGAGTTCGGCATCTCGGCAGACGAGGTGATCGCGCTGCTGCGTCAGATGGACGTTCCGGTGCGCAGCCATTTGTCGCTGCTCACTGACGACCAGGTTTCCCGTATTCGCGCCCGCTGGGAGCGCGAAAAGCGCGTGCGCGCCGAAAAGGCGCAGCCCGTACTCGCCGCCGCGCCACGTCGTCGTCGGACGGGGGCGGCGCCGGAAGTGCCGGTCCCCGAAGTCCAAACCGAGGCCGTCGCGCATGCGGTGCGTCGTCGCCGTCGCTCTGAGTCCGATGCGCTGTTGGACGGTATCGACGCCGCGATTGATGTCCCGGTGTTCGATGAGGTTGCGACCGCAAACGCAGCGCCGTCGAAACCGACTGTCGAACCGGTTGCTGAAGAGGAACCCGTGTCGGTCGAGCTCACGGTGTCCGTCGAGACCGTGGCGGAAAAGCCAGCGCATGCAGAAGAACAGGCGGTGGTCGAACCGCCAACGCCGTCCACCAAGGCCGGTGACGAGGCGCCACCAGTTGCGGCGGCACCCGAGTTGCCGATACCCGTGATAGCGACACCGGCAGTCATCGACGCCAGGCGTCCGGTCGCGGCGTCGGCTCCGGCGGCACCTCTGGCTCCCATTCCTGCACCCGCTTCCACCACGCCCGTGCCAGTATCGCTCGCGCCCGATCGGCCACGCCCGCGGCCAGTCGTCCCGGGAGCGCCACGCCCGCGTTCTGGCTCCGGAGGATCACCGAATTTCGGATCGGCGCGTCCCATCGCGTCCGCCGCACCCGGTGGCGGGCTCGGACAGGGTCAACGTCGCGATGATCGTCGACCCAGCATGCCCAGTGCTGCGGGGCCAACGGGCGGACAGAGTGGTCAGGGTGGAGGACAACAGGGCGGACAGAACACGGGGATCGCCGCGAGTGCCCAGACTCCTCGCCGCGGTAAGAAGGGCAAGCGTGGTCGGTCGATCAAGAAGCGGTGAGCGCGAATATCTCCAAGACGATGACCGCGATGCGCGGTCCGGCGGCGCGTGGACGCGGCGGACGGCGTTTCGGAACCGATATGCGCGAGGAGATGGAGTCGCAGCGCGTGGCGGCCGTCGAACGCGAGCGGAAAACCGTTCGCGTGAACGAGTTCATCACGGTTTCCGAACTCGCGCAAACCTTGGGGATCTCGGCCACGCAGATCGTCGGATTCGCATTTAAGACGCTGTTCCTGATGGTCACCATCAATCAACGTCTCGACTTCGATCAAATCGAGTTGATCGCGAGCGAGTTTGGTTTTCAGGCGGTCAAGGAAAGCGACTATTCGGCCGATCTCCTCGAAAACGTGGAGGTCGATGCGCCCGAGGATTTGCGGTCGCGTCCGCCGGTTGTCACCATTATGGGCCACGTCGATCACGGCAAGACGTCGCTGCTCGACTATGTGCGTAAAGCCAATGTCGTCGCGGGCGAAGCGGGCGGCATCACGCAGCACATCGGCGCGTATCACGTGCAGGTGGGCAACAACCGCCAAATCACCTTCCTCGATACACCCGGTCACGAAGCGTTTACGGCCATGCGCGCGCGCGGCGCGCAAGTAACGGACATTGTCGTCATCGTGATCGCGGCCGACGACCAGGTCATGCCGCAGACCGTCGAGGCGATCTCCCACGCGAAGAGCGCGGGCGTGCCCATCATCATTGCGATCAACAAGGTCGATCTGCCAACGGCTGATATCGCCAAGGTCAAACAGGACCTGCTTCAGCACGATGTCGTACTCGAAGATTTCGGCGGCACGGTGCTGCACTCCGAGATCTCCGCCAAAAAAGGCACCGGTGTCAGCGAACTGCTTGACCAGATCCTTCTGCAGGCGGACATCCTCGAACTCAAGGCTAATCCGTCTCGACGTGCCATCGGCTCGGTTGTGGAAGCGCAGCTCGATCAGGGCAAGGGTCCCGTCGCGACGGTGCTGGTGCAAAACGGTACGCTCCGAGTCGGTGACGATTACATCTGCGGCATTTATTCCGGGCGCGTGCGGGCACTGCTGGACGAGCGTGGTAAGCAGGTGAAGGAAGCCGGTCCGGCCATTCCCGTGCAGATCCTCGGACTCACCGGTGTTCCGATGGCGGGCGATCAACTGCTGGTCGTGGAAGACGCATCGGCGGCACGTGAGATCGCGCAGCGGCGCGAGCGGCTCGATCGCGAAGCGAAGAGTCGCCGCACAACCCGTGGAGTCGTGTCGCTGGAAGATTTCATGTCGCATGCGGCCTCGGGACAGAAGCGGCAGTTGCGCCTGATCATCAAAGCCGATCAGGGCGGTCCGGCCGAAGCGTTGGCCGACGCACTCGGACAGTTGTCCAATCCGGAAGTACAGGTGGAAATCCTCCACCGCGGTGTCGGGGCGATTGCCGAGAGCGACATTCTGCTGGCCAAGGCCTCGGGCGCCATTATTATCGGGTTCCACGTGCGACCCGACAACAACGCGCGGGCGGCGGCTGAGCGCGAAGGCGTGGACATCAAGCTGTATCGCATCATTTACGAAGCGGTCGCCGATGTGAAGTTGGCTTTGGAAGGGATGCTGCGACCGGAATCGCGCGAAGTGGTGTACGGCGAAGCCCAGGTGCGTGAAACGTTCAAGGTGGCCCGTGTTGGCGTCATTGCGGGGTGCATTGTGCGGAGCGGTACCATCAGTCGAAAGGGACGCATGCGCGTCATTCGCGACGGCGTCGAGATCTACGACGGCAGCATGGCGTCGCTGCGCCGATTCAAGGACGACGTCAACGAGGTCAAAGAAGGGTACGAGTGCGGTATCGGGATCGAAAACTTCAACGACGTCAAAGTTGGCGATGTGTTTGAATGCTATCGAACCGAAGAGGTGGCCCGCACGCTCGATCAGGCCGCGAAGTCGTGAGGAGACTACATGAGCGAACCGCGGCGACCTGATCGTGTCGCCGAAGCCATTCGCGAGGGCGTTGCAACGTTCCTCGCCGATGGCGCGAAGGATCCGCGTATTCGCGGGTTCGTCACGGTCACGGCGGTCGACGTCACCCGCGATCTTCGACACGCCACGGTGTTCGTGAGTGTCATGGGTGATGACGATGCCGTGAAGGCCACGTTTGTCGGCTTGGCCAGCGCGGCACTGCATCTGCGTTCGCTGCTGGGGAAATCGCTGCGCTTGCGCAATGCACCGGAGATCCACTTCAAGGCCGACGAAAGCATCGCGCGCGCGTCGCGGATCGAGCAATTGCTCGCGCAGGTGCGCAACGAGCGGGAGTCGGGCAGCCCCGAGTGAACGTCGCGTGATGGGGCTGCTGTTCGTCGACAAACCGGCGGGCATCAGCTCGCACGATGTCGTCGGCCGGGTACGACGCGCCGCGCGCACGCGACGCGTCGGGCACGCGGGCACACTCGATCCCTTCGCGACCGGTCTTCTGGTCATCGCTGTGGGCCAGTGCACGCGCCTGCTCCCGTACCTGGCCAGCGAGCCGAAGGTGTACGAAGCGGTCGTCCGATTTGGTGCGGAAACCGAAACCGACGATGGCACGGGCGTCGTCACCCGCGTGGCGTCTCCGCCCGCCCGCGCGTTGGTGGGCACGGCGATGGGCACGCTCACCGGCACCTTTGCGCAAGTGCCTCCGGCATTCTCCGCGAAGCACGTGGACGGACAGCGGGCCTATGCGGTGGCGCGCCGCGGAGGTGAGGTCCGGCTTGCGCCGGCCTTGGTGACCGTACATCGATGGGAGGTCCTTGAGCAACATGAGGATTCGGTGCGCGTCCGCATCACGTGCGCCGGCGGCACCTATGTGCGCGCCCTCGCGCGCGACTTGGGTCGCGCGCTGCACAGTGCGGCGCACTGTACCGAACTACGTCGCCTGGCGAGTGGCGCGGCACGAATCGAACATGCCGTACGACTCGAAGACTTGCCGCCGGGTGCCGTGTCAGACGGCCAGGTTCCCTTGGTGTCCCCACTCGGGTTTCTTGAGTCCATGGCGCATGAGCCCCTGCACGAGCAGTCCCTGCTGGCACTTTCACAGGGGCGCACGCTGCCGGTTACTCAATCCGGAGATCGCGCCGCCTTGCTGCGTGACGGCGACATCGTGGGGATCGCCGATCGCATTGTCGATGCGGTTGCGGGCGACCGGTGGCAACCTCGCGTTGTGCTCCTCGGAGGTGACGCGTGAATTTGTCCGCCATTCCGGAACCACTCGGTTTGCCAATCGGCGCCGCGGGAGCGGTCGTCACGGTCGGCACCTTCGATGGCATGCACCGCGGACATCAGGATGTCTTGCTGCGGCTCGCCGCGCGAGGGACCGAAACGGGACGCCCGAGTGTCGTCGTCACATTCGACCCGCACCCGCTTCAGGTGGTCAACCCGGCCGCCGCACCGCCGCTGCTGACCACCTTCAGGGAAAAGCTTGAGATCTTCGTGCAGATGGGCGTCTCGTATGTCGCGGTGGTGCCGTTCACGCCGTCGTTGGCACGACTCGGCCCCGAAGAGTTTGTCGATGATGTGCTGCGCGCTCGGTTCTCGATGACGGAGCTGCTGGTCGGGCACGATCACGGGTTTGGTCGCGGGCGCATGGGCGACGCTGATGTGTTGCGCGGCCTTGGACAGCACCGCGGATTTGCGGTGACCGTGTTGGCGCCCATTATGGGCACTGATGGACTCGCGGTCTCGTCGACCACCATTCGGAGGGCCGTGGCCGAGGCCGACCTGGCCCGTGCCGCTGAATTGCTCGGGCGGCCCTATTGCCTGAGCGGTCGGGTGGTTGGCGGAGACCGGCGTGGTCGCCAGATGGGATATCCCACGATCAATCTGGAGACACCCGACCCACAGAAACTCCTGCCGCCCGATGGCGTGTACGCGGTTCGCGTGCAGACCCCGCACGGCGAGTGTCCCGGAATGCTGAACCTCGGAGCACGCCCCACCTTTGGCGATGAGGTGCGTCGGATCGAGGCACACCTGTTTGACGTCTCGCATGACTGGTACGGTGCCCATGTCCGAATCGATCTGGTGCAGCGGCTGCGAGATACCCGCGCATTTGCCGACGCTGCCGCGCTTGCCGGGCAGTTGGCACGTGACGAAGAGGCAGCCAGAAGGGCATTGAACTCGTCTGTCCGCAACCCGGAGTCAAACGAGCGACCCGGCGAGCTACCGGATGGCGTGAGAACGCCCTAAGTTACAAGGCTTGGCGTCTTGCGGGGGAACTTCTCGGAGTCGCCGACGGTCTTCTGCTGTACCGAGTTCCTGTTGGTCGACCCCATGACGTTGCTGGGTCTGCGACCATGCTTCCCGGATGGCGTGTCCGCTTGTTGCGTGCACCATCCACCATCCACCCCTGGCCACCGGCATCGATGGCGAACCTGAAGTACCGCCTCGCGCTCATTGTGGGACTCCTCGCGGCTTCCGCGTGGTATCTCTTTCCGCGTACCGTTGTCGAGCGCGTCAAGCGCAACGGCGTGTTCGTCTACGACACCGTCAAGCGGGTACCACTCAAACGCGGTCTCGATCTCCAGGGCGGGATGCATCTGGAGCTGGAGATCGACGAGTCCAAGCAGGCCGTCGTCGACAAGTCCGAAGCGCTCGATCGCGCGCTCAAGGTGGTTCGCCAGCGTATTGACGAATTCGGCGTCTCCGAGCCGGTGGTGCAAAAAGCAGGCGACAATCGCATCATCGTTGAACTACCGGGCATCGATGACCCCGAACGGGCGCTCGAACTCGTGCAGAAGGCCGCGTTTCTCCAGTTCCAGATCGTCGACAAGACGCAGTCGTTTGAGCGCGTCATACCCCGCTTCGACGAGATCGCGCGAAACGCCGGTCTGGCCTTGGCGACCACCAAGGTGGGCGGCGATACCGCGAAGTCAACTGGCGTCTCGTCGTTGCTCACACAGAAGACGGATACCACCAGGGACAGTACCGGCAAGATCGTCACCGCAACGGGGAAAGACAGCACCGGAACAGACAGTGCAGCCACCAAACCGGCGCCAGGCGGCCTCTTCTCCACCAATGTGCAGCCGGGCCAGATGGCCGGGATGTATGTCATCCCGGAAGCGGCGTATTCCGTCATCAGCCAGGCGCTCGCGTTGCCCGCCATCCAGAATGCCATGCCGCCCGGTAAGACCATCCTGTGGGGAGTCGATTCGCTGGTGAATGGCGCGCAGCGTTTTTACGCGCTGTACGTGGTCGACTCGCGTCCGATCATCACCGGTGAAGTGCTCACCGATGCGCGTCCCAACACCGATCCGGTGGAGGGCAACGTGGTGCAGTTCACGCTCAACAACGAAGGCGCGCGGCGTTTCAAGAGCGAGACCGGCAAGCACGTGAAGGACAACATGGCAGTGGTGCTCGATCAACGTGTTGTCACGGCCCCGGTACTCAACAGCGCTATCGGGCGCAACGGTCAGATCACGCTTGGCGGCGGTTCGCTGCAGGCGGCGCAGGATCTGGCGCTCGTGCTGCGCGCCGGCGCGTTGCCCGTGCCGCTCAAGGTCGCCCAATACGGCACCATTGGCGCGAGTCTGGGTGCCGACTCGATCCGGAATGGCATCCTCGCACTCGGCATCGCGATGGTACTGATCATCGGCATTCTGATTGGCTACTATCGCTTCGCCGGTTTCCTCGCCGTCATCGCGCTGGTGCTCTATCTGGTGTACACGCTGGCCATGCTGGCTGGATTCCACGCCGTAGTGACGCTGCCCGGTCTGGCCGGTTTCGTGCTGTCCGTGGGCATTGCGGTCGATGCCAATGTGCTCATCTTCGAGCGCATCCGTGAAGAACTCGATCTCGGCAAGTCCGTCCGCCTTTCCATCGACGAAGGATTCCGCCATGCGCTCAGCGCCATCATTGACACATCGGCAACAACGATTCTGTCCGGTATGGTGTTGTACCAGTATGGCACGGGGCCGGTGCGCGGATTCGCCGTGACGCTCGTCGCTGGCCTCATTGCATCGCTTTTCGCGGCGCTCTTTGTCAGCAAGACTTTCTTCCTGCTCTGGCTTAGCCGCTCACGCGGCGTCCAGACTCTGAGCATCTGAGAACGCCATGATTCGCATCTTTCACAATACCACGTATCACTTCCTCAAGCATTGGCGCCTTGCCGCTGGCCTGACCATCGCGTTCATCGCGGCCGGACTGTCAACGTACGCCATCACGGGAGGCCCGAACTACAGCATTGAGTTCACCGGTGGCACGTTGATGCAAGTGCAGTTCAAGCAGGCACCCGACGTGGCTGTGCTGCGCGAAACGCTCGACCAGGCCGGCATCTCCGGCGCCGAGATTCAGCAATTTGGCACCGACGTTGATTACACGATTCGGGCGCGCGAGGCAAAGCAAGTGCAGGCGCAGGATGCCGGTGCCGAGGGGATTTCCCGGAAAATCGAAACCGCCCTCAAGCAGAAGTACGGCGCCAACGCCGTGTCGGTCGGACGTACAGAGGCCGTGGGACCAAAGGTGGGCAGTGAACTTCGCTCGGGGGCCATCAAGGCCATGCTGCTCGCGTCGTTGTTCACGCTTATTTACCTGGCCATTCGATTCGACTGGCGCTTCGGCCTCGCCGCCGTGCTCTCCACTACCCATGATATTCTCGTCACGTTTGCGTTCATCAAGCTGATGAACATCGAGGTGTCGCTCACGGTGGTTGCGGCCATCCTCACGCTGTTGGGGTACTCGGCCAACGACACCATCATCATCTTTGATCGCGTGCGCGAGAACCTGCGCAAGATGCGCAAAGGCGAGTCGTTGCCCGAGGTGTTGGATCGCTCCATCAATGAAACGCTGCCGCGCTCCGTCATGACGCACGCCACCACACTGGCCGCCACACTGGCGCTTTTGTTGGTCGCCGGTGAAGTGATTCGTCCGTTCGCCTGGGTCATGGCCTTCGGCGTGTTCGTGGCAACCTTCTCGTCCATCTACGTGGCGGGTCCGGTCCTCATGTACATCGAGTCGCGCTATCCGCGCGGTGCAGCGGAAGCGCAGAGTCGCGCCATGCGCGCGGGCGCCGAGGCGTCGGCACCGGCGCCGCCAACGTCACCAGTCGCGCGTGGTGGCAACCGCGTAAAGGCGCGCTGAAGCTCGACGCAACAAGGGAGCACCTGGCGATGGCCGCCACAGCCGCCTTCGCCGACAGTCATGTGCATCTGGCCGATGTGACGTTCGCCGGTGACGCCGACACGGTGGTTGCGAGGGCCCGCGCTGCCGGTGCGAGGGCCCTCGTCTGTATCGGCGAATCACCCGATGCAGCGCGTCGCGCGCAGGCCATTGCAATGCGGTATCCCGGTTTCGTATTCCACACCTGCGGGGTGCATCCGTACGACGCCAACACCTGGGACCCGGCTCGCGATGGTGCAGCCATTCGTGAGGCGGTGGCCGCTGGAGCGGTTGCCGTGGGAGAGTGTGGACTCGACTACCACTACGATCACGTGCCGCGCGAGCAGCAGCGTCGGGTGCTGGCCGAACAAATCGCACTGGCCGCCGAACTTCACCGACCGATCGTGCTGCATACCCGCGACGCCGAATCCGATACAATAGACGTGCTGCGTGACGCACAGTCGGCCGGCGTACAGGGCGTGCTGCATTGTTTTACCGGAACGCCCGCACTGGCCGAAGCCGGGCTCGCCGCCGGATGGTACCTGTCCTTCAGCGGCATCGTGACCTTCGCGTCGTGGCACGATCAGGCGCTGTTGCGGCTGGTGCCTGACAACCGACTGCTGGTGGAGTCTGACGCCCCCTACCTGTCGCCCGTGCCATTCCGCGGGAAGCGAAACGAGTCCGCCTACGTGATCGAAACCCTTGCTCGGATTGCCGCCATACGCGACACTGATATCGTGAGGCTCGGTGAGCAGACCGTCGAGAACACGCGGCATGTGTTCGGACTTCCCGATCTCGCTGGAAACAGTGTGGCACCGCCCGCTCCCTTGCCCTGACATCATGACCATCCAGACCGTTCATACCGACCACGCGCCCACGGCAATTGGCCCTTATGCGCAAGCCGTGCGTTCCAACGGATTCCTGTTCACCGCCGGACAGATTGCGCTCGATCCGCAGACAATGGAAGTGGTGTCGGGCGACGTCGCGGCGCAGACCGAGCAGGTAATTGCCAACCTGACGGCCGTGCTCGAGGCAGGCGGCACCGGGTGGGCGCACGTCGTGAAAACCACGGTATTCCTGCGCGATATGGCCGATTTCGCGGCAGTGAATGCAGTGTACGCCCGCGTGCTCGGCGACGCTCGTCCGGCCCGGTCGACGGTTGCCGTGTTTGGTCTGCCGCGAGATGTGCGCGTCGAAATTGAAGCGGTCGCCGCGATTCCGTGACGCGTGGCCTGTACAACCTGATCGTTTCGCGCGCCTCGGGGTACGCGGGTCGCATGCTGCCGCGCCTGAATCGCCTGTGGGTTGCTGTGCTGGTCGGTGCGCTTGCCACCGATGCGCACGCGCAAGTCGCACGTGACACCACGGTGGCGGCCGTCCCGCGGCCGCGCGTCGTCACGCGACTCACCCCTCCGCTCACGCCACGTCGCGCGTTTATGTACTCGTTCGCGCTGCCGGGCTTTGGGCAGTCGCGACTGGACCGCGGAACATCCGGCGCGTTGTTCGCCAGTGTCGAACTCGCGGCAATCGCCATGGTGCGGCGGAGCCAGGCCGATCTGCGCGAGGTTCGTCGGTATCGCATCGATACGCTGCCGTCGGACTTCATCGTTGTCGGCGACAAGTTGACCAAGACTGGCCTCTTCACCAATCGCTACTCGTCCGAACTTGGGAAAACGCGGCAACTGCATGTCGAGGATTGGCTGGCGGTTGTAGCGTTCAATCATCTGTTCGCTGGCGCTGACGCGTTTGTCGCGGCGCAACTGTGGGACGTGCCCGTGTCGCTGTCGGCGCTGCCCAGTGTCGGTGGCGTCATGGCCGTGGCGACCCTGCGCTGGTGAGTTCCGCGCACGCGCCTATAGGTGTGTTTGATTCGGGATTGGGTGGCTTGACCGTCGTCCGTGCGTTGCAGGCGCGTCTGCCGAACGAGTCGATTATTTATTTCGGGGACACGGCACGCGTGCCGTACGGATCCAAGAGCCCCGAAACCGTGCGACAGTACGCGGCCCAGATCGCGCAATGGCTCGCGGGCGAAGGGGTCAAGCTCATCGTGATCGCCTGTAATACCGCCACGGCGCACGCCTTGACGCATCTTCGCGAAGTCATTCCCGTGCCGGTCATCGGCGTGGTCGAACCCGGTGCGCGTGCCGCCGTGCGCGCAACCGACGGCGGCCCCATAGGCGTCATCGGCACGTCGGGCACGATTGCCTCCGGTGCATACGAGCGTGCCATCAAGGCCCTGTCGCCCGAACTGGTGGTTCACACGAGGGCCTGTCCGCTCCTCGTACCGCTCATCGAGGAAGGGTGGATTGATCACCACGTGACACGACTGATTGTTCACGAATACCTCACTACGCTGTCAGAGACGCGCATCGACACGCTGGTGCTGGGATGCACGCACTATCCGCTGCTGGCACCAATCATCGCCGATGTCATGGGTTCGGGCGTGCGTCTCATAGACAGCGCCGCCGAAACGGCCGTCGAAACCCATCGCCTGCTCGCGGAGGCGGACCTGCTGGCCCAAAAGGACGCTGCTCCCAACATCCGATTCGTTGCGTCAGATTCGCCCAGTCGGTTCCTCGTGCTCGGTCGGCGCTTCCTCGACAACACGATGGCCCACGTCGAGCACGTCACCTTCTCCTGATCCAGTCCACAGGGCGCGCGTGATCGTGGAGTCGTCGATCCGCAGGAATTGTCGATCCAGATACCACGCGCCGGCGTTGGCGTACCAGCCGCGCCCCACGCGCTGCAGCGTCGGGACGTGCGAGTGACCGTGAATGACCAACTGCGGACCGTCCCGCGCCAGCAGCGCCGACGTTGCCACGGCGAGGAGCCCGCGGCCGGCGTCGCCCGCGCGTCGGTGACGGCTGGTATCAGACGACGACCCCGCAACACGCGTGGCAAGGTCGGGATGAAGCCAACGGAAGGCCCGAATCGCCAGCGGATGACGCAGCACCGTTCGCAGCCGGCGATAGGCTGCGTCTTCCTTGGCCCGCAGGCCGTCACCATGGGCCAGCAGCGCGGGCCAGTCACCGATTCGATCCCGCCACGGTTCGAGCGAGTACACCGCGCCCGTCTCGATCATCAACGCCTCCCCGCTCCAGCAGTCGTGGTTGCCGCCGATCCAGAGCACCTCGACGCCGGCGTCTCGCAGGTCCGCGATGGCCGCGAGCACGCGAAAGCCACAGCGCGGCATGGCGTGACGCCAGGCGAACCAGAAATCAAACAGGTCGCCCATAATGACCAGCGAGCGGGCTCTGGACGGCATGGCGCGCAAAAAAGCGAGCAGCGCACGTTCAGCGTCTGGCGCGGCTACTCCGAGATGGGCGTCACCGATCACGTAACACGGCGTGAGAAGCACGGTGGCAGTCTAACGTGACGGGCATGCCACGACAAACTCTGCGGCGCGCCTTGAGGACACCCCTGCGCTCACGACATCTTCCACTATGCCGTTCGAAACTGTTTCCGAACTCCGCGTGCGCTACGCCGAGACCGATCAGATGGGTGTGGTCTATCATGCCAATTATCTGGTGTGGTGCGAAATCGGTCGCACCGACTTTATTCGCGCGTTGGGCGCGTCCTACGCCCAAATGGAACGTGACGGCGTGCGACTGGCGGTCTCCGGGGTCGCGTTGCGCTTTCATGCATCGGCGCGTTATGACGACGCCGTTCGCGTCCACACGCGTGTGACCGACGCCCGGTCTCGCGGCCTGACCTTCGCGTATCGGATTCTGCGCGTCGACACCGAGGCGCTATTGGTCTCGGGCACTACGGCGCTGGTGTCGCTCTCGGGCGACGGCCGTCTGGTCTCCTTGCCGACCACCGTGCTCGCGCCGCTCCGCGCGGTGGTCTCGAACGGGCAACGAGACTCATCACCATGACACTGCGAGAATGCACCATGTCGCTTGAAGTTCGTGTCGTCAATCTCGCGCTG
Organism: Gemmatimonadaceae bacterium; assembly: GCA_031419135.1. Lineage (GTDB taxonomy): Bacteria > Gemmatimonadota > Gemmatimonadetes > Gemmatimonadales > Gemmatimonadaceae > Gemmatimonas. The sequence goes on along the minus strand of JANOKE010000199.1, from coordinate 432 downwards.
TTCGTGCTCATGATGGCCGTAGGCTGTTCACGGGGCGGGGTTGCCACCACGCCGGTTGCCGATCGTGGTGCCGATCGCGGTACGCTGCTCGATGCGCGACTGTTGCAGATGCTGGACACGCGTCGCGCCGACACGGCGGTGGTTGATGCGGTGCTGCGCGATGCCAGCGGTGCGCGCCGGGCGCGGGGCGCCCTCGCCGTGGGACAGGTCAAACTGCGGGCGCGATACGCCACGGTGCGACGCCTGTTGGTTGACCCGGATACGATGGTGGCGGCCAGCGCGGCATTCGCATTGGGTGTCGCAAAAGATTCGGGCAGCGTGTCGTCGCTGGCGCGCGCGCTGGCGGGAGCACCCGATGCAGTGGCCATCGAAGCGGCCTGGGCGCTCGGAGAACTCGGCGAACCTGCACGCGCCGTGGTCACGATCGCGTTG